>JASEIE010000327.1 GCA_030024065.1 Thermodesulfobacteriota bacterium | reverse complement strand
ACCCATTCCTATCCGTTATCCCAAAAGCTTTCCCACGGAAAAGTGAGGGGATACTGATGGTAAGCCCAACCGAGGCTTAAATAACCCACGGGGTTCTCTGGACACATAGCAACGGCCTCCTCTATCATCCGGCGGCCCAAGTTGTTATCCTCGATATTCCAACGTTGGACGTAACCAATTCCTTCCAACATCTTCAAATAGCAATCGAGACCTTGCTCCCCTCTGAAATGTTTTTCTATAATTGAGGCCTGTTCCCCATCCGTCAATTTCACTCGTATGGCCGTCAAGATCTTTATGGTGATCTCATCCTGCAGGGCAAATAGGTCTTTCAGATCGCGATCGTAACGCCCTGCCCAAAGGTGATGGTCTGTGAAGGCATCGATCAACTGGGCTGAGATCCGGATGCGGTCAGCAGACCTCTGAACACTGCCCTCAAGCACATACCGAACCCCAAGCTCCTCGCTCACCTTCTTAACTTTCATAGGTTTGCCCTTATAGAAAAGGGTTGACTGTCTTGATATCACAAATAAGCGGGGGACTTTGGAAAGAGCGGTGATGATGTTCTCGGTGATCCCGTCACTCAAGAATTCCTGCTTTGGGTCTCCGCTCAGGTTCACGAAGGGGAGCACGGCAATGGAGGGTTTGTCGGGTAATGGGAAAGCCATTTTTTCTTTGGAGGCAACTTCTAACTTGGCAGGAGGGGCAGTCACGGTTTTTGAAACTTTTTCGGGTGAAGGAGGTGCAACCTTTTCTTTAGGAGCAACTTCAACAGTCAGCTTTCCCCTGTCAGGGACCTCTGTTGAAGGGGGCACAATCCCTGGAGACTTCTCATGCTGGAGGGAAGCAATCTTTTCTTTGGGGGTCAGCTCGGGTTGAGGAGTATGGCGAATGTAAAGTCCCCAGATCGCTATGACAGCGGCTCCCACGGCCACTCCGACCGCGGCAGTCAGCGGTACCCACCGATACCGGCCCGGCCAGGCTTTCCCACTTTCTCTTTTTAGGAAAAGCGGGGCTATAGGTTCTTCATGAATTTCTTCGACATACTCTGTTTCAGATTCAGCTCCCCCCTTCTCTTTGAGACTGGAGACAAACTTCTCCCATGCATCGCCATTTATAGAGTCCTCATAGACGATCACAACATCGTCTAAACTTGCTCCTATTTTATCGATTGCAAACTTCAGTCTGACATGTTCTTCGCTTCCCTTGTACTCGAAAAGATTTGCCCAGCAGTCTTTTTCAGTTTCGGTAAGGTGATAGGTCTTGCCAGTCCCTTCGTCATATTCTTTTCTTCTTCCAAGGACCTTAAAAAGCGGGGCTTCCTCCAGGTTAGGGAGGGCGTGTTGCCATTTCCTGTAGATTCTTGGCAACAAATTCTCTTTCTCTGACGATCCGGCAGACCCCCCGATAGTTTCGTTTAGTAAAGCGAGGAGGTCATGGTGTCCTTCCAGTGGGATGGAGGTGATTTTCCCTAATCTTTTCATCTCGTTAACAACAAAGGCAATTACGGAGAGGTAAAACTTACGGGAAGGCGAGTTGAAATGAAGGGTCAGTTCAATTCTATGTTGGAGGCCAATATGGAGCTTGAACTGATTCAGGTCAATTGTGATCGGGCGAAATTTAGCATTTTCCGTCATTTTTCATCCCCTGAAATCTTATTGAAGACAGGAGATTCTATCGGGACCAGAAATAATAAAAAAAATCTGACGGTACGTACCGTCAGGAAACATATCATATGCTAAATATAATGTCAATTTTCGGGTACTACAGGTTTAAATTAATTTCTCATCATATTTCACAACAAAAGTTAGAAAGGAGGATTTCACATGAAAAAGATAATTTTTTTATTATGGATTTTCCTTTTTTTTCCCTCAATAACATGGGCTCAAGAAAAGGTTGAGGCTCCGGTCTGGAATGTGGGGGACAAATGGGTTTTAACTCAAGGAAATATTGAAGTTGTAGGTAGTGATCAAAATAGTTACACCTTAAATTTTTCTAAAGATACCTGTAGAGTTGAAAATAAGGGGCAAATAATATTTGATAAATCTACTCTTAACAGGATTTATGCCATTATGGAAGACAAGCGTAAAGAGTATACATCTCTCCAGAGGAGAATTCTAAATTTCCCCCTTAATCTCGGAAAGGAATGGAACGATACTTGTACTTTCCAACCGTCGGCTGGCCCGGCGAAGGGAGTAACCATTAACGCCTCTGAAGCATTTAAAGTCTTAGGGTGGGAAAATGTGAAAGTTCAGGCAGGAAATTTTAAAACCATTAAATTAGAGTATGCCATTGAAAATAGGACTATTAAAACTTCAGGCAAGTCAATTTATTGGTATGCGCCAGAAGTGAAATATTTTGTGAAGTGTCAATATGATAAACTTTATTTTTTAGGCGTAGATGATTGGGAATTAGCTTCCTTTAAATTGCAAAAATAGGTACATCCAACAGGAACGTTATTGACTGATTTGAATAACTCTATTGCTCAAAAGTAAAGACCTTCCCACACACATAAGGGCGGGGCTTTAAAACCAAAGTTCTTAAACCCAAATCCGAGATCCCGAAATAAGTTCGGGATGACAAAAAAACCATGCCCGAACAGTCGCGTCATGCTGAACTTGTTTCAGCATCTGGTTTTTTTCCCTTTGGCAGACACACCTTTCATCTTCGTCCCTGCCTACCGGCAGGCAGGCACAGGACGGAGTTTTTAAGTGCGATCTTAATAAAACATAAAGGAGACCACCATGGTTAAGTTCAAGTGGTTCGTTATTGTGGCTTTATTTCTCATCGCAGTGCAACCGAGTTTCGCTGATGATCGCGCGAAGATTCTTGGTATTTGGCAACTGGTCTCTTTTGAATTGGAGTTTCAACCAACGGGCGAAAGAGAACACATACGGGGAAAGAACCCTACGGGATACATCATCTTCACTCCCGAGGGGCGAATGATGGTGGTACTGACGGACGAGGGACGCAAGGCACCGAAAACCGACCAGGATCGCGCTGACCTTTTTAAGTCCGTGATCGCTTACACGGGCATGTACCGCATTGAAGGCGACAAGTGGATAACCAAGGTCGACGTTTCCGGGAACCCTGCTTGGGTGGGCACTGAACAGGCGCGCTTTTTCCGAGTCGATGGCGACCGACTCCATGTCATCTCATCGTGGCTGCCATCGCCGACGACCGGTAGGATAGGGTGGCTAATTATTACCTGGGAACGGGCGAAATAGAGATTCTCAACAATCCACCAACAAATTGCTGCAAATTGGTGCCAGGCATCGGTAATTCGGTATTGACAGGACTATCGCGAAGATCTTCATTCAATTGGGGAGTAAAAATCCATTCAAACATATGGGTTTATTTTGCATATTTTGAAAAGGACCCACGTTTAATCGTTCCTCTCTGCGATAATCCTTTCTTAACCTTTTCCAAAGCAACCTTGTTTTCGTAAAGCCATACCTCCCGTGCCGAAATCTCCACCATAGGCTCCAGAATAATCCTGTCATTTTCCTTGTATGCTCTAACAGAACTGATCTTTCCGCCCGGAAGAAGCTTTGTTAAAGAAATCCTCTTTTTTGAATCGACGGTTAGTTTGATCGTTTCCATTTTACTCCTTTCTTGCTTTCGGGTTAATCATAATCAAAAAGTGGGGAAAATGTAAGTGGGAATACCCATATTATCTCCATTAAAAAACCTTCCCTGAAACTTCATCTTTTCTCTCTCATCTTTTCTCTCTCATCTTTTCTCTCTTTTGCATTCTTAAGTATTTTACGTTATCTTTTTTAAAGTGACCCTTTCAATTTGCAAAAGGGGGAAAAGTTTATGGACTGTCGAATAGTTACTTCTTCCTTTTGGGTTTTCCTCCTCTCCATATCGCTTTTCTTCTCCTCGGCCTCGGGAGATACCAGGCAGATGGGTTTGCCATCCCTTTTCCGGATTTGACATTTACTCAGAGTTTATCCAAAGAAGAGCAATCCTACCTTGGAATAACCAAAAAGACGAAATTTTCTTTTCGGGAGATCAAAGGGGATTTGATCCTCGTTGAATTGATCAGCACCTACTGTGTGAATTGCCAGAAGCAGGCCCCGATCTTCACCGAATTATATTCATCCATTGAGAAGGATCCTAAATTAAAGGGGAAGGTGAAGATGATCGGAATTGCCGCTGGCAATAACCCTGGGGAAGTAGAGACCTTTAAAAAAGCGCATCAAATCCCCTATCCCATCTTCAGCGACCCCAGATTCGATGCCCATATGGCCCTGGGAGGTCCTCGAACGCCCTTCACCCTCTGGGTGAGAAAGGATGCGCAGGGAAATGGGGTGGTGGTAAGCACCCATCTGGGTCTGACCGAATCGGCGGAGAATGTCCTTGCTGAGACAAGAGCTGTCCTCCAGTATAACCTCGCCCTTCTCAAACCTAAGAAAGGCGCCATCTATGAAGGCGATGCCCTGAAACCTCCCCTTACAGAAGAAGAGTTGTTAAAA
>JASEIE010000326.1 GCA_030024065.1 Thermodesulfobacteriota bacterium | reverse complement strand
CATGCTTTCTTGACCGGAACGGTCTGTTTTTTCTTATCCCATGAGAAAAAGAGAAACCCCACCGAATACTTTTCAGCAATTTCACGAGCTGCCTGCACCACTGTTGAGACAGGGAAAATTGCACACACATCATCTCCTCCAGCATAAATAAGTCTCCCTTTATGCCTTTCAACGATAGCAGGAACTGTATAAAGAGAGAAATCTCCCAGAGATTCAGATATGGCTGCATGGACAGCTGGCGACAATATTCTTGTCTTATTAAGGTTGGCTAACCAGAAATCCCTGTATGATTTATCAAATGAATGGTCGGCAAAGCGATCAACCAGGTCAGGATGGATAGTTGTCTCCCACCTCGAAGAGAGGGTTTCGCCGTTTACAAGCCTACCCATATGGTCGCCATCCATGAGCAAAATGGCATAATATTTATCCTCGTCCGTAACAGGGTCATTCATTTCTTCCATTTTTTTCTTAACATCCTGGGAATAAGCCCTGTCTTCATGGGTGAGTTCGGTTACTTCAGAACCTTCTTCCTTTTCTTTACGTTCAGTTTCCCCTTCATGAATATATTGTGCTAATTTTTGCCGCCAATTCTTTTGACCCCCAGTAAGACCATTTTTTTCTACTCGGGCCAGCCAATCGGACAAAGCCATCTCAGTGGTCGAAGGAAAACTGGCGGCTTCCTCGAAAAAGGGTTTGAGTGGATGATCAGAAATTTTTTTACAGACATAAGATGCCAATCTTTTAACCATAGCAATGGCAGAGAGTCTTTCCGACGGTTTAAAATCAGATTTAGTCTCCCAGGTGCCTTTGAATTTTGACCAAAATGGATCCTTGGCAGGCCTCGGGTTCTGGTCTGCTCCCTCCTCCCATGAGAGTCGTAATGCTTCAAAATCACCGTGGAGACTACATTTAATACCAGGCTCTGTCTGCCTCTGATCTCTCCGACGTGTTTTCCCCACAGCTAAAACACTCTGGGCAAGGGCGTGCGTAACACCGTAAAATGCCCCTTCTCCTTTACCTTCGAATGAAATACCTTTTGAGGTATCAACAAAATCGAATGGATTTTTCCAGACTTCCTTGTGTAATAGCGATTGAACTGAATCTCTTGATGTTTCATCAAGCAGAGGACATGCAGACCAGTGAAATTCCCAAAAGCTTGGGATTTGCCTTTGGAATTGTTCTTTTAAATTGGGATCGCTTTTCTTTATTACATTTTCAATCAATTCCAGTGTCTTTTCGCCCAAATCGCTCCAGGCATTATTGATAGCTTTTTTGATATCTTCAGCCATCTGTTGCTCGTTCCCTGTTGGAACCAGACATACAAACTTGTTTGGGAAAGAGGCTACGTCCCTAAAACTGGAAGACTCCGTTTGAGAAGCGAGCCAGGTTAATCCACTTTCTTTTGACAAGAGTTCATTAACCATAGGCTGCCCGATCACACTTGGATAGAGGAGATGATCCGATCCTAAAGTGTAAATCACCTGCCTGATCCCCTCAAAGGCCAGCCATGAAAGGATGAGGGATCCCGTCCAGAAGTCACGAAGTTTCCTTGCCTGGCCGATAAAACCCTGTACAGGAGTAATATTAAAGACGAAAAGGCTTGCTCGGTTTTCACGGGAGAGTTCAAAACATGATGAGAGGGCTGATACCAAGGCACAATGATGCCAGATACTATGGTCCGGGATGCGGGTGTCTGCAGGGATTCTATACCAGGCTCCTCCGAGCCCCCCTATATCTTCTTGAGCTAATCGTTCCCTCAAGACATGGTGGATATAATGAAATCTTGCTGAGGAAAACCCTACAGGGTCACCCTTAAATTTATCAGAAAGCCCTTTTCCCCCCGGCTGTTCATCAAAATCCTCATGAACAATTTTCACTACTTCTGAGACAAGCTGGCTGTCAAAGGTTTGGGTAGTGAGTTCAAGAAGTAAAGCCTTTTCATCCCCTGTGGGATGAGTCAGCATTGGTGATTCCGAGAAATCAATTGCCCCATTTTTTGACTTATCCGGGCTGAAACCTGGAAGGGGTGTCCTGTCCATACCCGAAGCAATTTGATCAGCGCGTTGATAAAAGGTTTTGTCTGGAGTTGGTATCCCAGATAAGGCATCTGCCAGTATCCTGCTCCTTTCTTCATGCCCAGGAATATGTAGAGCTTTATCTGGCGGATCATGAAGATAATTGGCCAGTTTTTGGTTCCAGTAATCAGCATCGAGTCGAAAACGATTCGAGTTCATAGGCACTCCTCGTAGGTGGCGCGTTTCAAAAGAATGTCAAGTTTCTTGTGGACTTTTTCCCAAACCTTAATTTGTTCCGATTTCGGCATTGGATTCATCTGGTCGCTAAATCTGTGCGGTAAATGAAGAACAAACCCTATGAACAACCCCTCTTGCTTCTTGCGAATAAAAAAACGAAGGGGCGATGAATGGCGTGCCCACTTCCCCCAATTTTGTGCTTTTTGGGCAAAGTGGTTCGTCAATGGAAATCCTAATAAATGACGTTCTCCTGGATAATCTGCGCCATCTGCATCGAGTTTAGGTATTCCACCAACGTTTTTTGCACGAATACCCACATAAGCTTCAGCTAATTGCCTCATCGCTTCTTCCCATTTGTCTGTTGTGTTTTTTGTTTTCCAAATCAATAGCCTATTTTCATCCTTACCCAAGCAATTTGGATAGTCTTGTCTAAAACCTTCGGTCCATTCCTTTGTACGACCATTTAATAAATCAATGGCATCTTGTTTTCGAATTATTTCAGGTTTTACTTGAAAACTCCCCCAACCATTTCGGCATCTTGCTCCAATTGTACCAAATGCTTGAATGAGAGCTAAAGTAGCACTAACATCTTTTTCCTTCTCACATGGGTAGTCAATAACCCATCTAAAATTTGAGTTGGGCGGGAAATACGAATGATTTACTTTACCCCTTTGTCCCATTATCCCCATATTTGCGAGATACAGAAGTGGGTCAATTTCCTTATTCTGTCTCTCACATTCGGGATGGTCTATTCTCTTAAGTTGAGGCAGTGATTCATTTGATGGTTGTACATTTGACGTAATCAAAATCCTAGTTAGGCTCTTGCCAGATCCTTTTTCCACCTCCCCGGCAGCACCGAAAAGGCTCGACTCTTCTTTGAGTAAGGATACCCAATTCCCATCATTACTTCTCGTTATACGCCACCAATATCTCAGCAATCCCTTAAAAGGTTCAGCTCGCCACTCGGCTTCCTGTCTGGCATTTCCCAAAAACATGGGGGTTACTACTTCACAATGAAGCTCTTTCCTTTCCCGCTTTAAGTAACGATACATGGAGTTATTCATTTCTGCCCCCTTTACAAGGTGTGTCGCTGAATCTTGGGAATCTTGGGGTCACCCATTAAAGGGCACCTGTCAAGTTTTTCCCTTCCGATTGACCGCCTCTCTTCAGATGGCCCCCATCCTCACCTTCCCCCACAGGTGGGGAAGAAATCTATTCGCAGGCTGAAACCTGCGGCTACGGGTTTTTGATTAAATCCCATCTTCACTCCTCCATCTCACTCCCTATACTTTCCAGCCGCTCCTTCACTTCTTCTTTGTCTCTTTCGGATTTAAATTTAAACCACTGTTTTTCCACCTCTGGGTATTGTCTCATAGAATCTTCTCCAGAGATATCAGTCTGTCACACTTCTGGATTATTACCCATTATTGACATTCGTAACATTTGGGATTATAATTATTATTATTTTAAATTCTAAATATTTACCTCGAGGTGATAAAATGGCCGAAATTAATATTCTTAAACCCGATTCAAGGGGACGAATCATTCTTCCTCCTTCTTTTCGAAGGGAACCCTTGTTTGAATACACGATCAAGGGTGATCAAATCACCCTCTACCCAGTCCGCACAGTTCGGAAATACCCCGATATGTCGGCCCTCCCCACGGAGGAACTTTCTCCTGCCTGGGTGGCAAAAGAGCATAAGGTTAATGCTGATATCCGGCGCGGAATCGTTGCTTCTACCCCTTCAGAAGCGGCTAAAAAGATGAAGAAATAGGCTTGTATGCCTACCAAAGTCCTCCCCTTTGAACTTCATTTTGAGATCATCTTTCTCGAAAACTATTCCCGGTTGAACCCGAGTGAGCGAAAAGCCATCGACAAAGCAATCAGGTTTTTAAGAACCAATCCTCGGCATCCGTCCCTCAATGTCCATAAGGCGAAAAACGTCAAAGGCAAGTATGTCGAAGGAGGCAATGATGTCTTTATTGCATATGCCTCTAAAAAATTAAGATTTACCTTCGAGTACGGCCCTAACCCCGGCATGATTGCTCTCCGCAATTGTGGTCATCATGAATCATGTGAAAGGGAGATGTGAATCAGCTTTCACTCCATTTTGAAATGTTTCAACCTCTCATGATTTCATACTTTCCCAGTCCAAAACTCGTTCCTTTCCCTACATGGATAAATTCTCCAAGGAGGAGAAACGGCATAAAGGGTTCAAAATCTCCTTCGAA
>JASEIE010000325.1 GCA_030024065.1 Thermodesulfobacteriota bacterium | reverse complement strand
AGGATAAAACGTTCATTCACGACTGCCCCGAAGGGGCCACCTCTTCCGGGCGAAGTCCCGGATGAGGCGTAGATTCTTACACATTGAAATCTGAGAATTTATCTCTAACATTTATGCCTACCAAAACTCTCCCCTCCCTTGGTGGGAGGAGATGAAGGGGAGGGGGAAGTGAGACCTAATCACCCCCACCCCTGAACCATGTGAGGTTCAGGGCTTTGTCCTGCATCCTACGTGGTGCAGGGCCCCACCCTCCCCCATCGAAAGGGCGAGGGGATATACTGGAGAAATTTCAAATATTTTTGGTTAGTATTTCGGTCATTCGAGTTTGTTTCGAAATTCGTGCTTCGAATTTAAGTTTTACCGGGATTGGGTCCCAGTTTTTTCAACTCCTCCGATTTTCGGTGAAGGGTTTCTGCCAACTTAGGACCGCAGTTGGTGGCAATGTGGCAGATTTCCACCCGTTCCTTCTCCAGACCGATCTTCTCCAGCATGCGATGGGCATAAGACAGGCGGTTTTTCGCACGAAGATTTCCTCGAAGGAACTGACAGTTTTCCTCATAACAAGCGAAGATGAGGACACCATCCGCCCCTTTTTCCAATGCTTTCAAGAGGTAGATGGTCTCGATGCGACCTGCGCAGGGCACGCGGACGATCTCGATATTCCCGGGAAGTTTCAGTTTCAAGGTCCCGGCCATATCAGTGGCTGGATATCCGGACTGATCGCAACAAAAAGCCACAATCTTGGGAACAAAGTCAGCCATTTCTGCCTCTCAAATAAAAATCAAAATGCCAAATGAATGTCATATTCCAAAATGTTGTAACTCAACCCCTTAAGGGTTGATCATCATCAAGGCTAAAGCCTTGAGTTACAGTATCTTAACTTTGGATTTGATTTGATATTGATTCACTTTGGTTCATCACTTCGTGCGAACTTTGACATTTGGCATTTAATTTTTTGGACTCCCCGTCACCCTATCTCCTCATCACCCCATCAGGTTCATCTGGGCATAGATCTGTTCATCGGTCAGATGATGAAGGGTGATAGCCTTTGCCGGGCACTCGGCCACACAGATTCCACAACCAAAGCAGGCAGCCGTATCCACCTTGGCTGCTCCCCATCTTATCTCCTCTCCTGTCCCGGAAGTAACATAGATATTTTTCTCTGCGTATTTCTCCACGGTGATTGCGGAGTGGGGACAGAGCCTGGGACAGGTATAGCAGACCGCACACTTTTTAGGATCTACTTCTGCGACGGAAAGATCGTAGGTATAAGCCCCCTTTGAGAACAGGACCATCACTTCTTGAGCCACTGCCCTCGCCTCGATCAGCGATTCTGAGATCTCCTGAGGAAATCGGCATGCCCCTGCCACGAAGATCCCTCTCCGGTTTGATCGAACCCGGAGGAGTTGAGGGTTATCTTCCATCAGAAAGCCTCGGCTTCCCAGATGGAGATTGAGCAGTCTGCAGAGATTTTCGGTCTCAGGAGGAGGGACGAAGGCCTCACTGACGACAACGAGATCAGAGGGGATGGAGACTGACTTTTGCTCCGTTTTCTGTATGGCAGCGGTGTCCTTGACATCGACCTGGATATGACTGTTGACGATGGAGAGCCGGGGAGGTTCTTCATACTTGATAAAGAGGACACCTTTTTCCCTTGCCCGTCGATAATGACGCTCCATCCCATCCGCTGCAACCTTCACATCCTTACAGAGAAGGGCAACCTGGCACTGGAAAGTCTCTTGAAGGAGGAGACTCTGTTTCACCGCATTGATCGAATCGATTTTGATATCCTCATTCACCCCATCCAGAAGGAACGTGACCATCTCCACCTTCTTTCCTTCCCAAAGGAGATTGGGAGGCGTGGCCTCTGAAAGGAGTTTCTCCATTTCGGATAGAATCATCGCTCTTTTATGTCCAAAAATACCTTTCGTCTCACGTTGGGTAGCACATCCTGTAGCGACGATGATCACCGAAGCAGAGAGGACAGTTTCCGTTCCATCCTGTCCTTGAATTTTTGCCTGGAATCGGCCGAGATGACCATCCAGATGTTTCAATTCAGCGTGGGTGAAAAGGGTGATATTGGGTGTCTTATTTACCTCGGAAACCCTCTCCTTCATCCATTGATGAACCTCTCCAGGGCGGTTATAGAACTTCCGAAGCTCCATTGCCTTTCCGCCCAGGTGGGGTTCCTTTTCCAAAAGGATGACATGAATTCCTGATCCGGCCAATCCGTGAGCGATAGACATTCCAACGATCCCACCTCCGAGGACCAATACCTCGGGTTTCAATGGAAGGGATTGAATCTCAATGGGTTTCGAATTTGAGACCATGCGAATCGTTTTATCAATGATCGTTTTGGCCCTCTCCAAGGCTGTCTCCTCATCCGCCATCAGCCAGAGGGCTTGTTCCCGGATATTGGCAACGGCAAAGAGATAGGGGTTGAGCGGAGAGCGATAGTTCAATTTATGAAATGAGGTTTCATAAATCTTGGGACTTCCTCCAATGATGACGATCCGGTCCACCCTCCCTGCTTCAACATGTTCGCCCATTTTATTGATTCCCTCAGAAGAGATGAGGTCTTCCTCCTCCGTGGAGAAGGCGATGTTTGGAAGCGTCTGCACATAGGCAGTTATCTTCTTCCGGAAGGAAGCGGGGATGGATCCCTGTAGGCTGTCGATGATGATCCCGATTCGAACCATTTAAAACCTCCCATTCAGATGTTGCTGGACGAGGAAGGCGGTCGATTTTGCATGAAGAATCGAACGGTCGATATCCTTTGGTCCACTGCAAGCACCGGCGATGAAGATGCCGGTTTGAGGAGGTGGGGGAGCGATGAAGCCATCCTCCGTCAAGTTCAGGCCAAGAAGCTCAATGAGGGGTTTCGTCCTTTTCCTTAAGACCATGCCAACGGAGAGGACAATCAGATCGAAAGATTCTTCTATGACCTCACCCATTTCAGGGTCTGTGAATCTCACCCTCAGGGTATCGGAAAGAGGGGAGTGGTAAACCTTGGAAGGAAGGCTTCGGATAAAACGGATTCCCCTGTCCTCCCGACAGGAGGTCAGGAACTGCTGGAAAGAGGCTCCGGACGGCTGGATATCCATATAAAGAAACGTCGCTTTTACATCGGAGTGCTGATGCCGAATCGCTTTGATCAGGCGGAGCGCATAGGCACAGCAGGCCTGAGAACAATAAAGGTTACCGATCGACTCGTCCCGACTTCCCACACATTGAAAGAAAGCGATGTTCCCCGGGAGTTGCCCGTCAGAGGGACGGAAGAGCTTTCCCCGGAAGCGGAGCATCTCATCCAAATCCTTGGCGGTGATCACATTTTTAAACCGGCCGTATCCATATTCCGCCTTCTGAGAAGCTTCATAAGGATCTATTCCCGTTGCAAGGACAACGGCGGATGCTTCCAGATCGACTTTTTCCTTTCCCTTTTTCAAGGATATACGATATTTCCCTGAATTCCCTTTTACCCCGTTAGAAATAATGCCCCGCTGCTCTGCAGCGGGGTTAGATTTTAGAATAATTCCGGCGGGGTTTAATGCCCCGCTGGAATTTCTAACGGGGTTTACGTCCATCAGTTCGGTTTGGGTCAGGATCGAGATGTCCGGCCGTTGTCGGATATCCGTGATCCTTTTGTCCACTACACAGGCGAAACACTTATTGCAGGACTCTGATGCCTTGCAACAGAAGGAGGCGGCAAGTCCACCTAATGATGGCTCCCTTTCGATGAGGGTGGTAGAAATACCTGACTGTGCCAATTCCAGCGCCACCGTGATTCCGGAAATTCCACCGCCGATGATTAAGACATCTTTTTGCGCCAATTTTTCACTCCCTGTTTGAAATGATTCGAACATCCCTAAACCACGTGGCAGATCTCCGGTAGTGATTTTTCAGGATGGGAGCGTCTGATATATCGAATCATGTGATTGATGGTGGCGATGGCCAGGACGGCCAGGTCATCCCCCTTTAACTCCCTTACCTTCTCTCCTGAAAAGAGGATCTGCATGGAGGGAGGGAATTCTTCATCTTTACGGTTGTAAAGAAAATAAGATTCCACCCCCGGATAGAATAGCTTCTTCACCATCCAGTCACACCGGATGGGAGGGGGAACGATCGATTCGCCCCCAACATATTCAGCCATTCCCCGAACATCATCGAGATATTCGAAGGCTTCGGCTCTCCTGGCCACCTCTTTTTTCAGATAGAGATCATGGACGACCACTCCTTCGATCTCCTTCAGGGTTAAGAATTCTTTATCCATATGCTGTGCCTCCTGCCTCTTTGATGAAAAGAGCGCCCGTGGGACAGACCTTCACACACTCCAGACAGGATTCACATCCTAATGAAGAGAGGGGGAGATGATCAAAGGTCGTGACAACCATCTCAAACCCTCTATAGGCAAAATCGAGAAAGGATTTCCCGAGACCCTGGCACATGAAGACACATTTCCCGCATTTCACACACTTTTTCGGATCGTAG
>JASEIE010000324.1 GCA_030024065.1 Thermodesulfobacteriota bacterium | reverse complement strand
GAATTTTAGGAGTGACGCGTGAGATCACCGAACGAAAACGGGCGGAGGAGGCTTTAAGGGAATCGGAGGAGAGACTTCACTTCCTCTCCTCCCGTCTGTTAACCGCTCAAGAGACAGAACGAAAGCGAATCTCGATGGAGCTTCACGATGAATTGGGGCAGGCCCTCATTGGCTTAAAGCTCGGTTTAAGTTCCATTCAAAAGAAACTGCGGAAGGACCAGAGAGTCCTTCGAGATGAGTGTGAATACATCCAGGGTAGTTTAGAACAGGTCATTAATAGTATCCGTCGTCTTTCCCAGGGCCTGAGTCCTTACCTGCTTGAAACCCTTGGCCTCACGGCCGCCCTCCGGCGGCTCATCGAGGATCTCACTAAATATCACAAGGTCGAGACTTCCGTTGAAATAGTGGACATCGATCATTTCGTTTCTCAAGAGAGGCAACTTATTATATACAGGATCCTCCAGGAAGCTCTTAGCAATATAAGGAGATATGCCGAGGCTACCCATATCTCTGTAGCCATTAAAAAAGAGAATGATTGTCTTTCTTTTTTGGTTAAAGACAATGGGAAGGGATTCGATGTGAAACAGGCGATGTTAAGAGATATCAATGAAAGGGGCCTGGGTTTAGCAGCGATGGAGGAACGCGTACGAATGTTGGGCGGATTCTTTAACATTCAGAGTGAAGTGGGGAAAGGCACAAGAATAAGCTTCACGATGCCGATAAGCCAGGAGGGAGTTTGAAGAGACATCCTTACCGCATCGTATTAGCCGATGATCATGCGATCGTTCGGCAGGGCATAAAGAAGATGATCGAGGGGGCGGCGGATCTAAAGGTGATTGGAGAAGCGAGCGATGGCATCGAACTTCTTAGCCTCTTGAAAATTTTGAATGCGGACCTGGTCATTCTCGATATCTCCATGCCCAACCTCCGAGGGATTGAAGCGACCCGCGAACTTAAGAAGATTCTCCCTGAGGTAAAAGTATTGATCCTGACCATGTACAAGGACGAGGAGTTACTGCATCAAGCCATCTCTTCAGGTGCCAATGGGTATATGCTAAAGGAGGATTCGGACAAGGAACTTTACTACGCAATAGAAAAGGTTCGTCAGGGGAAAGTTTACATCTCACCCCGTGTTGCTGAGGGGTTGACAATCGACAAGGTCCAGAAATGCCGCGGAATCTTCAAACCCGCTTTTGAACCCTTGACGAAACGCGAGATGGAGGTCTTAAGACTCATCGCTCAAGGAAGATCGAGCAAAGAGATTGCCAATCTCCTATTTATCAGTATACGAACTGCCCAAAATCACCGGGCTAACATCATGAGCAAATTGGGTATTAAGAGAACAGCTGACCTGACAAGGTATGCCCTTCACAAAGGATATATCTCTTGACCCACCCTGAAGTCAGGCCTCTACGGTTTCCAAAAATGAGTAGTTTTACTCATTTTAAAGAAGAATAATTTTTGAGATAATATTACTTGGCAATATAGGGGAGCATCTCCAATTTCGTGGAGGTGAAATTCAGGGGGGAATGAAAGGAGGACTAAGATGATTGGAATGGACTTCATTAGCTTTATTATTTTATTGATTATCAGTATTGTGGTCTCTGGGGTCTTACACTTCGTCTTTAAATTTTACATTATACCAGGATGGCGGTCTTATGCTTCCAAAGTCCTCATCGGATGGGTAGGTGCTTGGTTAGGCTCGCCAGTATTTGGTTATTGGTGGTCAGGCTTAAATTATAAGGAAATATATATTATCCCTGCAATTCTGGGTTCTTTAGCAATTTTGGTTTTTGCAGTAGACATTATTAAGACCTGTGCTACCGTTTCTAAGAGTGCAGGGTAATTACCTATAACAATATTGTCCTGGTTGGAATCTAATTTAACAATTTCCCCCCTGCTACATACCATCTTAAAACCATTAAGGTTTTTTAATCAAATTCATTTATTTAAAGGAAATTTGTCTTCGATTCTTTTTTCACAAATAGACATCTAGAACAAGGAGGCTAACAAGCGTTCACTTTTTCGCTCAGTTCGCTATTTGGGGGATTATTATGGTTGCATCAAGTTCCGGCCCTGAATCAGAAGCAAGGAGTCATCCGAGGTATGTAATCCGCAAACCTGTCTCTTATTATTATGGGGGTAAGCGGTTCCTGACGTTGACCTTGAATCTAGGGTTAGGAGGCATGAAGGTCGAAACGCGCCATTACCTCCCAGAAAATGAACAACTTGATATTCACATGGACCTGTGGCCCAATTCCATCTGGACGAAGGGGCGTACAGTTTATAGTCGTTTGCTTTCCGAAAGTCGATATGTCTCAGGACTCCAATTTATAGAGGTCCCAGAACAGGATCAAAGCTCTTTAAAAGATTACCTCGCCACCTTGAATGTTTGGCCCAAACCACAAGGCATGCTATTTGCAAATGAAAGAATGGATGCCGGAATAGATCTTTTAGATATTACAAAGCTTAGGCACACAGATGAAGAAATTAAAAAATTAAATGAAAACTTAGAATTCCGTGTACTTAAACGCATTGAGCAGCTTGAAGCTCTCAATAAGGAACTCGAAGCCTTTTGCTACTCTGTTTCTCACGATCTCCGCACTCCATTACTTGTAATTGAAGGTTTATCCCGCAACCTCTTAGAAAAATACTCAAACTGTCTCGATGCAAAGGGACAACATTTCCTGAGCATCATCCGGTCTACCACACAAAAAATGGTTAAACTTATTGAGGACCTTCTTACCTTCTCTCACTTAGAGCGCCAACGATTGAAGCCATCGGACATCGACATGTGCGAACTCGCAAAAGCCGTATTCGAAGAACTGAGACTCAATAACCCTGGGCAACCGTTATTATTGAAAATCAAAACGCTTCCGCAATCTCGTGGCGATCAGGCAATAATTCGCCAAGTCCTTGTTAATCTCTTGTCCAATGCCATTAAATTCACAAGACTTGAAGAGAGCGCAGTTATCGAAGTTGGCTGTATAGCTAAAGAAAATCTAAATATCTATTATGTCAAAGACAACGGAATAGGGTTTGATATGCAGTATGCCGACAAGCTGTTTGGAGCCTTTCAGCGTTTCCATACTGAGGGTGAGTTTAAGGGGAGTGGCCTAGGGCTCGCTATTGTCAAGCGGATTATTAACAGACATGGTGGACAAGTGTGGGCTGAAGGAAAAGTCAACGAGGGCTCAACATTTTATTTCACACTTCCAAAATGAGAAAAAAATAAGAAACCTCGTACCTGTTCTGAGGCACCATTATAGAATTGGGATACCACTCCAATACCAACCCACGGAAGAAATTTCTCTCTCTCGCTGACACTTCCCCCGCTCAGTGTTTTATTCTTCAAAAGCGAAGGATCTCATAATGATTGACATTACCCCTCTCAGATTTCGGTTTGACCTTTTTTGAAATATATATTATAATTTCAATAAATTAGGACTATTTCATTAGAGTTCCAAGGATCTTATTCAGGGGATTCTGAAGAGAGGAAACTATTAGAAAAAATGAAAAGAACAAAGTCGAGAAGTAACTTCCATTCTTAATCTACTTAATCCTCATCCCCGCCCTGAAGGAAAAGTCTTTATGTCAGAATTAAGAAAGGATCCCATTCAAGGAACGTGGGTAATTATTGCTATGGAGAGGTGGAGAAGGCCCTCTGA
This sequence comes from Thermodesulfobacteriota bacterium, assembly GCA_030024065.1. The sequence goes on along the minus strand of JASEIE010000324.1, from coordinate 853 downwards.
TTTTGAAACAGAGGTCCAAAAACCTATAGGTGGGTTCTGTCCTCTATGTGAAGGAAATGAGAATTATACCCCCCCTGAGATCTTTTCTTTTCGAGACATTGGAACCCTTCCTAACTCTCCCGGTTGGTCGCTTCAAGTTGTCTCAAATAAGTTTCCTGTCCTCAGGATAGAAGGAGAGTTAAACCGGGAGGGGGATGGAATCTATGATAAGAAGAACGGGATTGGTACTCATGAAGTGGTAATTGAAACACCTCAGCATCATAAGACCATGGCCACGTTGCCATTAAAAGCTGTTGAGAATATCCTCTGGGCCTATCGTGAGCGGATAATCGATCTAAAGCGTGACCAGCGACTTCGCCAAGTACTCAATGATCCTCCTTACAATTATATCATCCATACCTCTTCATCCCTTGAGTTAGATAATGGGTACTATCATTGGCATTTTGAGATCATTCCCCGGCTAATCAGGTTGGCTGGGTTCGAGTGGGGGACAGGATTCTACATCAATTCCAGATCTCCCGAAGATGCAACAGAGTATATGAAAGAGGTGAAATAATTAGGTACGGATACGTACTCCCTTATGGAATTATCACGGAAGAAAATGGAAAGAAATAAACGAAATAGGAACAAGGAAATAGAGTTAATAGAACAGGGCTCCAAAAGATCCTACAGCTTAGACCAAAGTAGCAATGTTTTGATCCCATCCAATGAATCGGACAACCCTCTGGACAATGAATTATCGGGATTGGGAATAGGGAACGAAAGTTTTCTGGCAATAGAAGAGGAGGAGGTCGTTGAATATGAGCTGGAGTCCTTTGGAAAGACGGTGGATCCGGTAGGTATTTACTTGAAG
>JASEIE010000323.1 GCA_030024065.1 Thermodesulfobacteriota bacterium | reverse complement strand
CTCAGTCGGTAGAGCAGAGGACTGAAAATCCTCGTGTCCGTGGTTCGATTCCGCGACCCGGCACTTTGCTATCACATCAGGGCAATTTCGATTGCCCTATTTTTTCATCCCTGCCTGCCGCAGGCAGGCCTGCCTGCGGCGCGGCAGGCGAGGAGGTATGGAATGTTTATATCGCTGATTATCAAGGGGGGACCTATTATGATCCCCATTATTTTAGGATCGATCATCGCCCTCGCCATCATCCTCGAGCGATTCTGGACCCTCTGGAGGATCCGGCTCAATATTCCCCAGTTTGCCCAGGAGATCTTCCTCTATCTCGAAAGGGGACAGTTTCAGAAGGCCCTGGAGCGATGTGCAAAGGTTAGGCATCCCATTGCCGATGTCTTTAAAATCGGAATCAACCACCGATATCTGAAACGAGAAGAGATGGAGATGATGATGGAACGGGAAGGTGATGAGCAGGTTCAATATCTGGAGCGATACCTGGGCGCCTTAATCATCATCATCGGTGTGGAGCCGATGATGGGGTTTCTCGGGACAATCATAGGGCTGATCAATGCCTTTATGACCTGGGAACAGCTGGGAACCAATATCACCGTCAACGCTTTAGCTGCGGGAATTTACCAGGCGATGATAACCACAGCAGCCGGTCTCTCGGTCGCCATCCCTGCTTTCATCATCTATCACCTCATCATGGGAAAGATCAAGAGCCATGCCCAGGAGATGACCTATTATGGGAATGAGTTGGTCGATATCCTGGCAAAGATGGAAGAGGGAGGTGGACGATGAAAATTAAAGCCCGTCGAGAGTTCAGGGTCACTTTGGAATCCCTCGCCTTCACCGACATCATTCTCAATATCTTCATCTTCTTCTTTACCGCCTTCAGCCTGATCTATACCTTCAATCCGATGAGGGAGTCCCGCATTATCATTAAACTTCCACAGGCCGATATCAAAATGCCTCCTGACCAGAAGGAACCCATTATCGTCACCATCAACAGTCAAAATGAGCTCTTCCTCAGCAATAAATCCACGAACCTCAGAGAATTGAAGAAGGAACTCGAGGCACTTATCGCCTTCAATAAGACAAGACCTGTCATCATTCGGGCGGACAAGGGCGTGGTCTTCGACAGGGTCGTTCAAGTTCTGGATGTGGCAAAGAATTCCGGGGTGGAACGGTTGGGTATTGCAATAGAAGAAAAACCTCTTTCGCCCCCTCCTAAACCTTAAATAATAGATTTTCCGCTCCATCCGTTATATACCTGTTCAATGCATTTACAAGGGAATAATCTTTAAATTTCTTTAAGATGATTTAAAAACTTACGGTTTTACTTGTCTTTGATCTTGTAACCTATTGAAATTATATGTATATTTTTTTATGAAAAATTGAATTTTTTCCTTGACATTTCCATATTTTGTGTTTTAGAATATCCTAACTTCAACATATAGAGACCAATTTACTCTTGCGAGAAGGGAGAAAAGGATGAGTTATCTTATCTGCGATAAAAGGAAGGGAAGCCCAAAAATTCACATTGAGGTATGTCGGAGGAAATGTAAACTCCTCAGTGAATGCAAAACCTATAAGGAATTTGTTGATAATTCAGAGAAAAAAGCTGCGTAACCACCTCCCTGCCTGCAGTAGGCAGGCATTCATACCCCTCCTTTCTAAAGGGGGCATTTCCTGTATGGAAATTGCCCCCTTTTTTTATTCAATATCTCCCCACTCATATTGAAGGATGCTGAGCAGGCAGAGACTTGCCGTCTCTGACCTCAATATTCTCTCTCCCAGGGTGACAGGAACAAAACCCATCCTTTTGGCCTCCTCCACCTCTTCGTGGCTCAACCCTCCTTCTGGTCCCACGACGAAAAAGACCTCTTTTCCCCCTTTTGATTCCCTTAAAACCTCCTTCAACCTTCTACCTCCCTTTTCCCAGAGAATGAGACGCAGGGATTCCCGAAAAGGGACGGAAAGCATTTCAGAATAGTCTTGAAGAGGTTTGATCTTTGGTACCACCCCTCTTCCGCACTGCTTGGAGGCTTCGATGGCAATTCTCTCCCATCGATGATATCTCTTCAATCTCTTCGATTTCTCCAGGAGAGGAATAGAACGAGATGAGAAAAAAGGGATAATCACCTTTATCCCCAACTCCGTGGCCTTCTGTATCAGATAGTCCATCTTTTCGCCCTTGAGGAGGCTCTGGGCCAGGCTGATCTCGAGATGAGGTTCTTTCCTCGATAGAAAGATATTTTGAATCCTGACCGCCACAGAGATAGGCCCTTCTTTGACAATCGTTCCCTCATACTCCTTTCCTGAACCATCGAAGACAACAACCCCATCTCCTGCCTTAAGGCGAAGCACTCTCCGGATATGCCTCACCTCACTACCTTCAATTTTTAACAAATCTTCCTCAATATGTGGGTCGGGAACATAAAATCTCGGCATGCTTCTCTCCTTGTTTGGTCTATGCCTAAACCAATACGGATAGTAAATCAGGGTACCAGGAAATCAGGTTGCAGGATATCAGATAATCAGGATACCAGGAAAAGCAAAAGCGAAAAAATCTTTAAGCCTGATGACCTGACATCCCGATACCCGCCACCTGATAGCCTGATATCCTGATAACCATTAAACCTTATTTCGGATTTCGTCCTTCGAATTTTCACTTCTTTCGGAAGGTGAGACAGACCCATTCCTCCTCCTGAGCAACATCCACCCATTGAAGAAACCCTGTCTCCATGTAGTGTTGACGAAGTCTCTCCTCCTCCTTTTCCAACACCCCTGAGAGGATAAGAAAACCCCCTTTTTTAAGATGGCGCATCAGAGCCGCTCTCATCCTCATCAAACTTCTGAAATCGAGATTGGCCACCACGATATCGAACCTCTTTTGAATCTTCCCAATCCTCGCCCTTTTTATCCTGACCTTATCGGAGACCCTGTTTCGACTCACATTCTCCCTTGCTATCTCCACAGCCATTTTGTCGATATCGATGCCCCAGACCTCACGGGCTCCCAATTTGGCGGCAGCGACGGCTAAAATACCCGAACCCGTCCCTACATCCAGAACAAAAAGCTCCTTCTTCAGATTCTTCTCCAGTGCCTCCATACAGAGTTTCGTTGTGGCATGAGTACCTGTGCCAAAGGCCATCCCGGGATTGATCTCAATCGGAATCTCGCCTCTCTTCAAGCGGATTCTGGACCAGGGTGGTTTCACCACAAACCTCGATCCCACCCGAAGGGGTTTAAAGAACTTCTTCCAGTTCTCGCCCCAATCCTGTTCAGGGATGGAGACGATCTCCATTTTGATTTTTGAAAGTTCAGGGTCCATCTTTTTAAGAGACCTCAAATACCGATCGAGAGCCCGGAGAACCCCCCTCTCTCTCCCATCCTGGAGGAAATAGGTCTTCAGCCTCTCCCATTCATGGCCTTCATCGACTTCTTCTACTCCTGTTGCTCCCTGCTCAATCAGGAAGTTGGAGATCGGTTCTTCAAACCTCTTTGGAATGAGAAGAGAAACGGCCAGCCATCGCTTCATATTACCCATACCTGCTATCATTGGGGGGTGTAATTAGCAATAAATTCTCCGATCTTCTCATTAAAGGCCGAAGCAGATTCCATCATCACCATGTGACCGGCATGGGGAATGACCTCCAATCTCGACTCTTTGATCCGGCTCTCGAGGAATTGGGAATACTTCACGGGTGTGAGTTCATCCTTCTCACCGCAGAGAATGAGCGTGGGAAGGTCGATCCTCTTCACTTCGTTCATGATATTGAATCGGTCACAAGCCAGATAATCTCCATAGAGGATTTCGGGCCGAAATTGCAACATATTATGAAGACTCTTCTCGAGCAGATCCGGTGAAGCCTTTCGAGAATAGTGAAGCGCATTGATCTTCCGAACCGTCTCTTCAAAGCTGGTTTTAAGTCCCTCAAGAATCATGGGAAGGACCCTTAACCTCGCTCCGGTTCCCACCAGTACGATCCCCCTCAACACCCCCGGATGGTTCAAAGCCATCGTCTGAACAATGGCTCCACCCATGGAATGGCCCACGAGAAACACCTTTGGAAGATTGAGAGTTTTCAAAAAAGTATGGACATGCTCCCCATATCTATTGATCTCTTCCTCCCCTTGCCCTCCTGATTCTCCGTGGCCGGGAAGTTCGATAATGATGGGATTAAAATGCTTTTCAAAAAAACTCTTCTGGCAGCTCCAGGTATACTGCCCGCCTCCTGCTCCGTGGATGAAAAGGATGACTTCCCTTCCTTCTATAAGGCCTTTTCTCCCCATCCAGTAACTGATCTGCCTTCCTCCGGCGCTTATAATTGGCATGGCTCCCTCCTTTGAATCGATTCGAAATAGGAATGAAACGGATGGAGCAATTTCTCCTTCCCTTTCAGGCATGACAATTTCGAATGGAAGGTGGCGCAGTTAGGGAGCCCCTTCGTGTACCAGTAGAGGTGTTTGCGGATCTGGGGCGTCAAACTCCTTTCCTCATAATAGTTCTGGATCAGTGAGATATGATGACCGATCATCCTTTT
>JASEIE010000322.1 GCA_030024065.1 Thermodesulfobacteriota bacterium | reverse complement strand
TCGAATTGCTGAAATCAAAAAAGCCTTAGCCTGAAAAGTGCGAAAGTCCAGACAATGGATATCTCATTTATCGGCAAGCCACATGAGTATGATGCCCGGAGGGTATACTCTCTGACCGGTGCGGATTGGCAGGAGAGGGTCAATTTTGAACGGCTCCGAAAGGAACGACTGGCCCGAGCCAAGGAGCAAATGGAAATCCATGACCTGGGGGCGCTGGTGGTTTATGACGGAGCGAACGTCCGTTACCTGACAAGCTCTTTCCAGGGAAACTGGAAGTATAACATCTTCATCCGTTATGCTGTCCTTCCAAGAGGGGGAGAGCCCATCCTTTTTGAGACCGCCGGATCCGACCTCGTCTGTGCCAGGATGGACCTTCCATGGATGGAAGGAAGGATACGTCCGGCCATCACCTGGAGATGGTCGGAAGGCGCCGTTGAATATATGGTGGATCGGATGGTCGATAGCGTTCTCGAAGTTCTGCGTGAACACAAGGTGGAGAAGGGAAAAATCGGGATTGATTCCCTCGATATGGCCTCCCTGGCAGCCTTTCAGAAAAAGGGAGTCAACGTGGTCAATGCAATGCCGGCCATGTCCGCTGCTCGCGTGGTTAAGACCCGGGATGAAATCGAGCTTTTGAAACAGTCCGCTGCCATCGCGGATGCATGCATGTATAAAGCCCGCTATGAATGGGCGAAACCGGGGATCACGGAGAGAGAGCTCTCCGGAAAAATGATCGAGTACATGTACGAAAAGGGATGTGAAATCGTTTACGAGATTATCGTCGCCTCCGGTGGAAACACGAGCCCATACAGGCGCTGGCCGACCGACAAGATCATCCGCCAGGGTGATTTGATCATTATCGATAATAATACGGTCGGGCCCTCCGGATATTTCGTGGACTACGTGCGCTGCTGGAAGGTCGAAGGGAAGCCGACCCCGAAGGAGAAAGACCTGTATAAGGAATGTTATGGCTCCCTGATGGCGGCCATTGAAATGATGAAGCCCGGCAATACGAGCCGCGACGTGGCCGAAAAGTTTCCCATCTACGATGATGATAAGTACGGGACGGTGACGCTTCAACAGTTTGCCCATTCCATCGGGTTAACGCTTTATGAGGGGATGTGGATTTCGAGGGCCTATTCTCTGAACTATCCTGCTGAGATCAAACCCAATATGTATTTTGCCGTGGAGACGTTTGCCGGACATCCGCTCCTTGAGCAGACGGTGCGCCTCGAATCGGACCTGCTCATCACGGATAAGGGTCACGAGATCTTCACCCTCTTTCCTTACGAAGAGGAGATGCTGAAGTGAAAGAAAAAGAGAAGCGTCCTTCTACGGGGGGCGATCATGCGATCAGAGCGTTGGCCCGCAAAGCGGGCCAACTCGCCAATCAAAATCGAAAAAAGGGCTACCACTGAAGCGAATCCGTCTTCGCTGCGGTCGCAGAGGTTCTAAAACTGAAGGTCAAACCCAATCCTCCGAAGATGGCCTCCGGGTTTCATGGAGGGGGCGGAGCGATCAAGACAGACAAAGAAGGAATGGAAGGGACTCCAACCGGATGCATGTGTGGAGCTCTGGCCTCGGGAGTTCTGATCCTTGGTATTCTCTATGGTAGGACAGGGCCCGGCAAAGTCCGGTATGGATGTATCAGTCAGCTTTCGGCGCACCTGCACAGGCGGTTTCAGGAAGAGATGGGAGGAAAGTGTTGCGCCATGCTTCGGCCCTTCTACCACAAGATTGACCCGGAGAAATCGTGCAGGGAAATTTATAAAAAAGGGGCTGAGCTGGCAGTGGAGGTGGCCCTTTCTGCCCGCAAGCTCGTGCCCGAATGCCGGATGCCAAGATTTCTTCAAAGGTTTGTGGAAAGGAAAGGATAGCCAAAAATATTTGAAATTTCATAGACTTGTCATCCTGAACTCGTTTCAGGATCTCACCCTTTGGACAAAACGAGATGCTGAACCAAGTTTAGCATGACACCATTTGCTTTCAAGTGTTAGAGATAAATTCTCAGACTTCAATTTGTAAGAATCTAATAATACTTAGGAAAGGAGGTTTAAATCTATGCAATATGGACGCTTTGCGGTTGATTACGAGTACCGACCCTACAATCCGGAGCGCATGCGCAACGAGAGGGTAGCAAGAGCTCAGGTAGCACTCAAAAAGCACGGCCTAGGCGCAATGATTTTATACGACTACGACTATCACCGCTATCTCGGCTACTACTCCTTCCACCAGTACGCTAGGCGCAGGCTTGGTACGTTTGTTCTTCTGATTCAAGGCGAAGGCTTGCCCTACGTTCCTATCGATCATTTGAATGGCCAATGGGAGCGGCCCCGAATGCCCTGGTTTGAAGGCAAAATGGTGCTGGAGACATCCAAAGCTTACCAACTCATACAGGGTCTACCCGACAACCCTGAATTTATGCCCGGCTATTTCGACAAGACCTGCCAAGAGATCAAAGCCCTACTAAAGAAGCATGATGTCCTCGATATGCCCTGCGGTATCGACATCGCCAGCGCTAACATGCTCGAGGCCTGCAAGCGGGCAGGGATTAACATCGTCGATGGCAACAATTGCATGTCCGATGCGATTAAGATCAAGACCGAGGATGAGATCCATTGCCTGCGGATGGCCGGTGTGATCACCGAGAGTGCCCATTGGGAGGTATGCCAGGCTTTGCGGCCGGGCATAACCGAGTTGCAGATTGCAGGAATTGCGGCAAACGCTCTCTACAAGCTGGGAGCAGAGGAGTTGGAAGGCCCCAGCTTCGTGGTTTGCACCGGGGAAAGATCGGGCTATGGCGTACCGAATATGCCCACAGATAGAATCGTGAGACCTGGGGACCTGTGCGTCATAGATATCAACGGCGTAAGCTTCCAGGGCTATCGCACCTGTTTCTACCGCACCTACTGCGTAGGAGACAAGCCAACCGAATTCCAGAAGGAAGTGTACCGCACCGCCTACGAGGCGTTGATGGCCCTAACGGACTCAATAAAGCCTGGTATCACCACCTTGGACGCACAGCAGAACTGGCTGAAGAAGGGAGATGCACCAGGCCTGTGGGGGCGCATACCAAAGTGGCCTGAGCCGGGCCGGTATTTCTACGGCACGGTGGCCCACGTGATCGGCCTACGCTCGGGCGATCCTGGACCAACCATTCCCGGGGCCAGCGGTATTTTTATGGGTGATTTCCCCGCTGAAAAACTCCAGAAGAATATGACCTTTGCTGTCGAAGCTGCCTGCTTTACGTGGCTTGGAGACAGGTGGGCCAAGGATGGTGTGAAGATTGAGCACTGTGGTGTGATCACCGACGATGGGTTCGAGGTCTTCTACCGGTTCCCAACAAAAGATCTGATCACCTGCGGACTGCCCGGCGTCTACTAATGAGATAGCCGGAATTGTCATTGGCACATTAGTACTACAGCGAACCTTTTTGGGAAAAGGGCCAATGTACCAGCAAAAAGCGCTTCCGCTGCAACCGTCATGCCCGCGAAAGCGGGTATCCAGTGGTCTCTTGAGCCAATTTACCTCCCTGCCTGTGCGTTGCACGCAGACAGGCTGGATTCCCGTTTCCACGGGAATGACGAAAAAAGATTCGCTGTAGTAATAGGTAATAGGGCCCCTTTTACAATTGACTTCTATATATAACGGAGGTATTCCAGAGATAGCCAATTATTGCTTGACAATAATACCATTTACCTTTTATCGATAGCATGAGAAGATAGCGCCAGGGTCTCCCGGGAAAAATCGGGAGGCCATTGCAGTTCGTCAATATCAAAAGGCATGGAGGGATCCTATGGACATTTACGAGGCATTTGAAAAAAGGAGAACGATTCGTATTTTCAAGAAAGGGGTTACGGAAGAACAGTTGCGTAAGATTATCCTCGCAGGCAGCAAAGCGCCTTCTGCCGGCAACCGCCAGTCATGGGAATTTATCGTGATCGACGATCCGAAGACCATCGATCAGCTTGGGGAGATCAAGTACCAGTTGAACAGAAAGTTTTCTCCGGGGCCGGGCGAAACACAGAGAGATGTCGAGGACCGGGCTTTAAATCAGAAGAAATGGTTCCAGAATGCAAGCGTGGTTGCCGTCTGCACCCGTTCAGGGGATTTCGGCACTGGCTGGCTTGCTGTCGGAAACATGTCTTTGGCTGCCACGGCAGCAGGACTGGGCAGTAACATCATCTCTTACTGGGATGAGGGGAAAAAGGAGGTGGAGAAAATCCTCGGTCTTCCATTAGATTATGAACTGACCTGTGTGATGAAATTTGGAGTGCCGGAAGGAGAGGTTGCGCTGCCGAAGAAGCGACCCGAATTCAGTTGGCTACATAAAAATAAATTTTAGCTGAAGATAGTTGGAGATTTCTGGGTCAAGTTTTCAAATTCGAAATTAAAATATCAAAATTCCAAACTTTTTTATTTAGATCATTCGAATTTTGAACATTTGTGCTTGTTTAGGCCCTTAGTGAATTGATATCGACAAAAGTTTGTCGATATTGTTCAGGTCGTTCTTAACATACTTAACATATTGAAATGTAGCGCCCC
>JASEIE010000321.1 GCA_030024065.1 Thermodesulfobacteriota bacterium | reverse complement strand
TATTATACAATGCTTTATTTTGGACTAACTTGTTAACATTTAAAGGGTTTCTATGGTGAAAACCACGGATGCCCGCAATTCTTCCAAAGAGCAAGGTGGTTTTTGGGAGGCATACCGGGCGTGCGCGGAGGAGAACAGGGTACGGCCGGATCGTTCGCCATTTTATTCCAACTAGGCGAGAGACTTTGCAAATTTCCTGCCTGAAAAACATTTGAGAGGTAGGTCCAGAAAGGATGTTGAAGCCTTTCTGGCTGACCTGGGGAAACGCCGGGGCATTGCAGACTGGCAGGTCCGGCAGGCCGAACATGCGCTGAGGATACTGTATGAGATCTTCCTGCCCGGTTATGCGCCTGAGAGACACACTGCCGTGGCGCCTGCTGGAAAACATCCTGTTCAAGAGGCAACAGTCAAAACGGACGGGTTTCGCGACCGGGTGATTCCAGGAGAGGTGGAACGGCAATTTCCTGAATTGATAGAGGCGGTTAAGACCGATGTCCGCACCCGGCATTATTCGTATCGCATCGAGACCGCTTACCTTGACTGGGTAAGGCGATTCATTGCCTTTCATAATTATGCTCAACTCATAATGGGTGACCCCTATTGTGAATAGGGATTCGAAAAGAAGGAGTCGAAAATATCGGTCAGGATTTGATTGACCATCTCCTCCATCCTCTCCGGTGTCATCCTTCCAACAGTTATTTCCTTCTCCACCTCGACATTTCTGGTAAACACCTTCCCCTCCTTCTTCACGCCAAGATGGATCACGAAATGAATGGACGTCTTTGCATTGGTCCTGAATGTGGCTGCCTTACCCTCGGTCCAGAATTTCCTGATCTCAGTCGTCAAGATGGAATCGGTCTCGAAGTTCTTCAACGATTCCGGTTTTCCATCCCAGTTTGAAATGGAAACCGTTTTTATTCCATAACGGGAAAGGACCTGGGACAGGGATTCCATGACGGCTTTTTCTAACGGAGACGGGTCGCTCTTAAAATAACTTGAAATCCCCTGAAGGGAAGTATGTCGACCAATGTATAAGGTATCCGGCCGTTCATCTTTGAAAGGAACGACGCCAAGCGTTGAACCGACCTTCTGCTGAAGGGAAGGGAACTCTTTCACAGGCTGATATCGGAGAGAAAGAGAATAGGTTCCCGCCTTCGCACAACTGATGACAATGGAACATAAGAAAAGGACCAGTAACAATCGAAAAGATTTCATGGGTCTCCCTCCCTTTTTATTAGTGTTATATCTTTCTTGCTTTTTCAGCAGTTAAATTATTTCTGACCTCCCTCATTCTTAAGGAACAATACACCGAGGGGGGGTACGGTCAGGGAGAGGGAGTGAGGCTTTCCATGGGATGGGATGGGAGAGGCCTCGAGACCTCCAAAGTTCCCTTGACCGCTCCCGCCATAGATATTTGAATCGCTGTTCAACATCTCTCTCCAGAGCCCGCCCCTTGGAACCCCGATCCGGTAATGATATCTCGGAACAGGCGTGGAGTTGCAGAGGACCAGGAGGCTGTCCTCCGTTCTCTTCCCCTTCCGGAGGAAACTGATGATGCTTCCCTCCCAGTCGTGAAAGTCGATCCACTCAAAACCCTCCAATCCAAAATCCCTCTCAAACAATGCGGGTTCCTTCTTATAGAAGTGATTCAGATCTCTCACCCATCTCTGCACGCCCTGGTGAGGAGGATGCTGGAGAAGATCCCAATCCAGGCTCTTCTCATGGTACCACTCACTCCGTTGCCCGAACTCCCCTCCCATAAAGATCAACTTCTTTCCGGGATGGCCGTACATATATCCGAACAGGAGCCGGAGATTGGCAAACTTCTGCCAATCGTCTCCAGGCATCTTTTGGATGAGAGACCCTTTCCCATAAACCACCTCGTCGTGGGAAAGGGAGAGGATGAAATTTTCAAAGAAGGCATACCAGATGCTGAAGGTCAATTGATTGTGGTGATACTTTCGATGGATGGAGTCTTTTGAGAAGTATTCGAGGGTGTCGTGCATCCATCCCATATTCCACTTCAGGCCGAATCCCAACCCCCCTACATAGACCGGCCTCGAAACCATGGGCCAGGCGGTTGACTCCTCAGCAATAGTCTCCACATCGGGATGGTCTTGATAGACGGCTCCGTTGAAGCGTTTAATGAAATGGACAGCATCGATATTTTCCCTTCCTCCATGTTCGTTTGGAATCCACTCTCCTTCTTTCCTCCCGTAATCGAGGTAGAGCATGGAGGCCACGGCATCGACACGGAGACCGTCGATATGATATTTCTTGAGCCAGAAGAGGGCGCTGCTGATGAGAAAAGCCTTGACCTCGTTTCTGCCGTGATTGAAGATATAACTCTTCCAGTCAGGATGATATCCTTTCTTTGGATCGGCATGTTCATAGAGATTGGTCCCGTCGAAATAGACCAGCCCATGTTCGTCATCAGGGAAGTGGGAAGGCACCCAGTCGAGGATCACCCCGATGTTGTTCTGGTGGAGGTGATCAATGAGATACATGAAATCCTGGGGGGTGCCATATCGGCTGGTGGGCGCGAAGTAGCCGACCGTCTGATACCCCCAGGACCCGTAGAAGGGATGTTCCATCACCGGCAAGAATTCGACATGGGTAAATCCCATTTCTTTCATATATTCGGATAGATAAGGAGCCATTTCACGGTAGGTGAGAAAACGATTTCCTTCTTCCGGAACCCTTCTCCAGGAGCCTAAGTGTACCTCGTAAATGGAAATGGGAACATTGAGGCCATTATGACAATGGCGATATTTCATCCACTCCTCATCCTTCCACTCGTAGCTGAGATCCCATACCATGGAAGCCGTCTTGGGTGGAGATTCCCATCGAAACGCATAGGGGTCGCCCTTGTCCACACGGTAGTGATTGTACTGGGAGGTAAGGTGATATTTGTAGGAGGCCCCCTGACCGATGCCAGGGATAAACCCCTCCCATATCCCCGACCCATCCCATCTCACATTCAGGAGATGAGATTCTTTATTCCAACAATTAAAGTCTCCCACTACCGACACCCTCTCAGCATTGGGGGCCCAAATCGCGAAGTAGGTCCCCTCGATCCCCTCCGCAGAAAGGAGGTGGGAACCTAATTTATCGTAAAGATTGAAATGACTCCCCTCCTTAAAGAGATAGATGTCGTGGTCCGTCAAAAGGGTCACATCGTATCTCACGGTCTCTTTTTCCTTCGATCTTTTTCCGGCCATCACTCACCCTCTAACAGGTCCTTGATTCCCCCCGAATGGGATCTTCGCCCATTCGGGACGGGATAGGATTGGAATGATTTGTAAGTTCCAATTTATCAGTTAGTCCCTGAAAAGTCAAAATTCTGTTTATAGATGTCAAGCCAAAGTAGAAATGTCCTGTTTTCAAATTTGACCTTAACGTTGCATTGAATTCGGCGGTTGGGTGTGTTTTCTAACCTTTACCAAGCGGGTTTATGATGTGTTTTATGGGTAATATGCTATATCACCTAATGTGACTTCTGTAATATGCTTGGAAACTGGGTGGCAAAACGTTTAAAGGTGCCGCTGTAAAGGTTCTCCAGCACACCCAACCGCCTTTTGGAGAACGTTCTTTATGCAACTGGGGGGGGTTGATGTGTCTATCAAAAAGGGCCTGAGTGTCTGGGAGGTGAAAAGAAGGCGTAGGCGATTTGGTTTAAACCGCCTCCAGGAGGCCAAAAGGAGGGGTGTTGGGTTGATCTTGACAGATCAATTCAAGAGCCTCATATTGAAATCACACCTAATCCATCTGTGTAAGGTAATAGTTTTCTCCCGATCCTTTTCCTAATTTTAGATGTGAGAAATTCGGTCCTGTCCGCCATCCCTTTTCTCCTTTCCTTTGGATAGCCTCTCAAGGAAATCCTTGGCCAGTTCCCTCCCTCCCCATCCAAAGGCAATGGCCAGGGCCAAAACAATACCGCCAAACGTAATGGAGAAGGCAGCCACGATCACCTTTTCTGCGATTCCCAAATGATAGAGAGCCATCGTCAAAGAAAGAATAATGATGAACCATCGGACGGAACGGCTGATGAGTCTTGCTGATTCCATTTGGGCATTAACTGCGGCAATCAATGCGGCCTGTCCCAAAAAAATCGCAATCAAATAGCCGATCACCAGGATAAGCACCGCGGCAAAAAGATGGGGTAGGTAATTAAAGAAATGAGCGATGAAGTTCTGGGTGGCTGCCACTTCGAGGGCATTGATGCCCAGGATGAGGGTGATAAGAACGATTACCCAGTAGAAGAACCGGCTCAACAGACTGGAAGGGGAATAGGCTATCCCTCCCTTGGAGAGAATATGGGTCAACCCCCATCGTTCGCTCACCCGGTCGAATTGAATTGCCTTTAAAAAGCGAAAAAGAAGTGTTTTAATGATCCATGCGGTGATAAATCCGATGACAAGAATGGTGATCATCGCCAATAGATTGGGCAAAAACGTGACGACTTTTCCCAAGAATTTATCGAATGAAGCTACGATGGCTGTCCTCCAGATTTCACTCATATCCTTCACCTCCTATATTCTTAGCCCCACCGCTCGATGA
>JASEIE010000320.1 GCA_030024065.1 Thermodesulfobacteriota bacterium | reverse complement strand
TCGATTAATATACCCGTTCGACACAATAGAAATTTTTATTCCGCTCTGCCTGGCAATGGCAGAGATGTCATATAGGTATTCATAATAGACTGTGGGTTCGGTATAAGTAAACGAGATGGATGAAAGTTGATGGTTCTTTGCCTGCCGAACGATTTCGGACGGCGAATAGGAGTGATAATTCAGTTCCTCAAGACTTCTCTGCGAAAGGTGCCAGTTCTGACAATATTTGCAGCGGAGATTGCAACTGGCACAGGTGAGGCAGAGCCTCGAATGGCCGGGGATGAAATGATAGAGGGGTGCCTTCTCAATCGGTCCAATGTCAACGACAGCCGGTTTCCCATAGACGATGGTATATAATTTTCCTCTCTGATTTTCACGATTCCTGCAGAACCCTCTTTTCCCATCGCCGATCACACATTCTCTCGGACAGAGCTGGCACTGGACGGTTTGACCATCTAATTTGGTATAGAACATGGCTTCACGATGCGGTGTGGGTGTGGATGATTTCCCGGCCGCCTCATTCAGGCGGGATAAACCTCCAGTTGCGGAAAGAAACAAAAACATTTTTTTGAAAAAGCTCCTCCGATCAAACATATGGTTAAAACTGCTTTCCGCCTCTGAACAATCGTTTTTTCATAAACCATCCAATGGACTTTTGATCTCAGAAGGTTTCTTTCGTATCACATGAGTGTAAATCATCGTTGTGTTGACATGTTTGTGTCCTAAAAGCTCCTGAATTGTCCTGATATTGTGGCCCGCTTCAAGGAGATGCGTTGCAAAGCTGTGGCGCAGGGTGTGGCAGCTCGCCACTTTCGGTAAATTCGTCTTCATCACCGCTTCTTTTATAGCGCGCTGAATGGCGGAGGGATAAATGTGCCATCGCATCACTTTCCCGGTTCGTGGATCAACGGATAATTTCTCTGCGGGAAACATCCATTGCCAGCCCCACTCCTTTGGAGCGCCGGGGTATTTCTTTTCCAGAGCATCAGGGAGAGAAACCTCACCATACCCCATCTTCAGATCCTGATCATGGACCTCTTTGACAGAGGCCACATGTTTTGAAAGTTCTTCTCTTATCTTTCCCGGTATCATAAGTGCTCTGTCCTTTTCTCCCTTGCCGGAGCGAACCATGAGGAGATCGTTTTCGAAATCGACATCCTTTATCCTTAAGCGGAGGCACTCCATCAAGCGAAGCCCACACCCATACATGAGCTGTGCCATGAGGAGATATGGTTGATCAAGGAAAGACAAGAGCTTCTTTACTTCATTTCGACTCAGGACAGTGGGCAGATTCATCTTCCTTTTTGCCCGTACCACAGAGGCGAGATTACCCACTTCCTTATGTAAAATATGACGGTACAGGAACAAAAGGGCATTGAATGCCTGATTCTGTGTCGAAGCGGAAACACGGCCCTGAAGAGCAAGGTGAGTAAGGTACTTCTTCACATCATCAGCTTCAAGCAGGTTCGGTAAACGGTCACCCAGATAAGTTTTGAAACGGGCTATCCACCCAAGATAGGTCTTTTCTGTGCTCAAAGAAAAGTGACGAAGACGGATAGCATTCTTCACCTCCTCCAGCGTCTGTTCCCATGGGAGAGACTCTTTTTGATCGGTGGATTTCGCCCCGGAATCCTTTGCCGTGGGTGTGATTTGTTTTAACGGCCTCTTAAGGTATTTTTCAACGTAGAGGATGACAGCATCTGCCGCCTGCTTGACCTGCCAATCTGCAATTTTTTCATCAGCATCCAATGAGTCCAGATATTGAGATATTCGGTCTGTGTTCATATTCTCAAGTTGATAGTTACAGAATTTGAGAAATTTTCGTACCCAGTAAAGGTAGAACTTGATTTTATCTTCGTGTATAGACCCCAATTTTGAAAGAAATGCCTCAAAATCTCTGAACATACCCATTCCCCTGTCCATCAGCACCCTCAATAATAAAATGGAGGGTTTAATTATATGCAATATAACATTAATTTTCAAACAAATTATTCAAGGTGCTAAGAGTTTCGATATATCTATTCAAAACACCAACTATCTGAAATTATTTAATAAGTAGCGACTTAATATTTTGGGAAGGTCTTAAAAACCCTTTAAAATTTGCTTGACAAAATCGATTAGCAAGTATAGGATTTTAGGAAATTACAGCCTGCAGTTCAATAATTGTTATGTGGAATTATGTATTCTTTCCACAATGTTTGCATATTTTACCTTGCTCGTAGCCGAGACATCCTTTCATATTACCGTCAACAAAGGCAATAAAGATATTTTTGGAACATATCAATGGGCCTTTGTAATTAATACATTGTGGGCAAATCCACCCATAATTGGTAGGATATTGTTCAATAATTGCATCTTTAATCGTCTTAGTCATAAATAAAGACCCCCCACATAACAAATCACTGGAGTTGACGGCCAACAGGCTGTTAGTTCCCCTTTTTTATTATGTAGGCTTTCGCCACCCCTCATTTAACAGTAGCCTCACCATACTGCACCTATTGGCCGCAACTCATTTCTACGTTAAATGTAAAAAAAATATGATATGATATAATCCAAAATATAATTAGGCTGGGGTGTGGCCCATACTGAAGTAGTAGCGTCTCTATATTGGAGCAAGCTTTGTGGTACTGGCAGAGAACCCTCCAATCAAGGACGTGAAAACTACGCATAAGATCCTGCATACCCAGGGAAGTCAGTGCTTCGTTCGGTATGGCGTAGCCCCAGCCTATTTTATTCTCCTTTTCAAGCCAAACAAAATAAAATTTACATTTAACAAGTCATTCGAGCGGATGCTTTCAGCCCCGCTCAATTCGGTCGTTATCCTTATTAAAATTAAAATAATGCAAACTTGATATGTACACACAAATGATGTACAATTAAAATATGAAATTTGAATGGGACCCAGAAAAGAATGAGCGGCTGAAAAGAGAAAGAAATATCTCATTCGAAAAAATAATTTTCCATCTATCTCAAGGTGACGTATGGAAAATTGCAGATCATCCTGACCGGGAAAATTATCCTGGTCAAAAAATATATTTTGTTATCGTAGAGGGTTATATTTATCTTGTTCCTCATGTTGTTGAAAAAGATTATATTTTTTTAAAAACAATTATTCCCAGCAGAAAAGCAACCAAGATGTATCAAAATGAACAGGAGGGTTAACCTATGAAATATGATAAAGAAGAAAAAACCATTCTTGATGCATACAAAAAAGGAAAAATGACACTTTCTACTCCATCTAAAAAGGAGATTGAAGCAATCAAGGCAACGGCAAAAAATACATTGGTAAAAGACAAACGAATTACCATACGTCTTTATGGTCACGATTATAAAGGTATTCAAAAAAAAGCAATAGAAATGGGTATCCCATATCAAACACTCATTTCCGGCATAATTCACCGATATATTGAAGGAGAATTAATTTCAAAAACAGGATAACAAATCAATCCAGCCGATGGCTTACAGCCACGGCTGATTTTTGCGTTAGGCTCAGAATAATATATGGTTAGTAGGAGATACTTATCTTCACATGGAGATAAATATTCCTTTTATTGAGAAAATTCTTGACATAATCGCGGAATGGTTGAAGCGTGACAGACGAAAAGCTTTGCCATACGACTATGTCACCGTTGGCACCTACAAAATTGAGCATCTTGCTGTTGATATTCGAGCCAAAATTGTTTTGGATGAAATTACTCAGCCAAGTATCGACCTCTTTCTTGAAAGAATAAGCACTGGTAATCCCTACTGCCCACATTGCCAGAGACCTCTCGACGAAGATCACCTTGATTGGATGGGCGATTTTGCACAAATTGGTTACACCTGCTCTGAATGCCAAACGAAGATAAAACGAGATCGCATGGAATTGTGGAATGATGTACAAGGAGAAGTTAGAAAGAGATTTGGTGTTTATTACGAAACCTATAAATCTCAAGTTCACAAATTGACAAAAGGGAAGCCCGATAAATACAAAATAGTAATTTCCTAGGCAGCGTGCCTCGGCAGATGGCGCGTAAACCATTGATCAAGACTGAGACATGAAGTTAGGCACCATTTGAAGTTGTTGGGCACATTAGATGAAAAAAGATAACGAGATTTATTTTAAGCAAGTGGAACAAGAGATTAGAGAAGGAAAATTCCAGGAGGGCTTGAGGGCGAGGGCCATAGCAGAGGCCGATGGTAATGACAATAGGGCAAGAGCCATATATATCAAGCTTCGGATAGAATCGTTAAAGGCAGAAGAAGCGAAAGCCATCCGTAGGGGAAAAGAAGAAAAGAAACGAAAGCGTTTAGCAGAACGTCCAACCCTTTCAACTGCCGTAATTTGGTTTTCTCTTCAATTTGTTTTGGCATTAATATTTCATTTGATTGATATTAGTAAGGGTCGTTATGGCCAACACTGGACTGGTATTATGATGGGCTGGGTTTGTCTAATTTATGGATTCAAATATGCCTCCTTGATTTCTATAAACATTTCAAAACGAGCATCAAACATATATAAATATTGTGGTATAGTTTTATTATTTATTGGTGGTCTTCCTGGTGGTTGGATATTAGCCTTGATGCATCAAATATAT
>JASEIE010000031.1:11396-17603 GCA_030024065.1 Thermodesulfobacteriota bacterium | reverse complement strand
TCATATGGCTTCCTCCTTTTGATGGGATATGGTTTTGTTGCAAACCTACATTACCATCTTTAGGGGGAGGCCTTAAATAGTATCAAATCACTCCAGCGGATGGCTTACAGCCACCGCTGACCTCTAACGTTATACCAATCAGAATTAATGAGCTATGTTCATAAGTAACGTTGTATTCACTTGGGAACCGCACTTAGAGAGCCTCTTAGATACTGGGGACGACTTGGAGCATACATACTCTTATTTTCGACACTCTGAAAAACTACTTTCTGGCGCCCCCGAGAAACATTCTCTTATTGACGTTGTCTCCAATCTGAAGCGTGCGGTAGATTATCGAATCACGCATATTTCCACAACCTACAAAATCAAAAAAACATCAATTTATACATCGAAAAAGACAATTTGGGATATTCTTGCTGAGCTGGAAGTAATTAAACCTGTTATGCTCGCTAAGCTCTTAGAAATAAGAAACGCCGTTGAGCATAAATTTTCCGATCCACCGTCCCAAGCCCGCTGCATCGAACTGGCTGAATTTGTATGGTACTTCCTAAGATCCACAGACTCTTTAGCTAAGCAAGTATCTGATGGGCCTTTCCTCCAAGAAAGCTATGATAGCCCGTTCAAGATTTACTATAATGGAAATCCGGAAAACGAATGGGAATCGAACATAACAGCTCTCTTACCCAAAAAGCTTACGTCACTTACCCCCAAGCCAGATTATTTTGAAGTGTCCGAAACAACAGTTCAATCTGGTAGTGATTATAAACTCGCCTTGTCAAAGTTTAGGGCTTCAACCAGTAAAATGTTTAATCGTTTTGGTGATGATGACCTTATTATAACCGGGAAGCTAAAAGACAGAAATATTGAACTATGGTTCTTGAGACTTTATTTTAGGACAACTTAAGGTATAACAAGCGGCTCCACCGGATCGCCGATAAATCCGGCTCCCGGTGAGCCTTATCGTTCGGCAACCCATGATACACACAAAGGAGGACCTATCTATGACAACAAGGAAGAAAGTTAGCAGAACTTTACAGGTAATGGCCATGGCGACTTTGAGCCTAATCGCGGTTGCAACTTGTTACGCGCAGCAGGCCGCGAGCACCCAGGCCGACAAACCCAAAAAGCTTCAGAAGTACGTGAATCAGGACCGAAGGGTGTCGTTCTCATACCCCGAAGGCTGGCGTGCCATGACAGCTGACGAGGTTCGCCGAGAGAGCAAGGGGCTAGTTGACATCGGAAAGAGCTTTGTGATTGTTGCATACACACATGATCTTGATCGCAATTTCAACATCTCGGCATTCAAGACACCCCCCTCGGCGGAAATGCGGAATGACGCAGATAGGAAAGATTTTGCGAGCTACTACATAGAGGATTCTCGCCGACGCATCGGATATAAGAAGGTCTCCTGGCGAATTGTTGACGTAGCTGGAACCCGTGGTGTGGAATTTGTCTTCGACTTAGAGCGCATGGGGCTGCCAATGAGAATGAAACAGCTAATGGTTGACAAAGAAGGCATGAGCTACACGTTTACATTTGCTGCCCCATATAAATTCTACGACGAATCCGATGGAGAGTGTTTCGTTCCGGTCATGCGATCTCTGGCGCTTGGGAAAGACGTACACTGAGGCCAGTTTTATCGCTGCTTTCCATATATGGGAAGGACACTCTACGCCTGTAATATGTAAGATGAGAAAAAGCATTGACGCCAAGGCGACAAAGGGACCGCCGAACAAACTGCTCAAGCAGGACTTGGTACAGCGTTGGCACGCTGTACCAAGCCGCTTAGCAGTCGCGTTAGGCAAGAGGAGGGAAGAACAATGGAGTTAGTAACAGAATGTCTAAATTGTGGTAGCCGCTTTAGGTGGGACAACGAAGTATCGACAACAGGAATGCCAGATTGCCCAGCTTGTGGTTTTAATAATCAAACCGGCAGGCAAGGTATTGAAAAAGGGGGTAAAAACCCGGAAGGCTTGGCCGGTGCACTGCTGCACCGTGGCTCGAGGGGTGACGATGCCGTAGAAGAGCTTCTTACGCTCGCAAGTCAGGGTGACAGGAAATCTCTCGCAATCGTTGAGGAGGCCCTTGTTTTTCTTGCCGGCAAGAAGCTCACCTACTTTACCCCTGGTCCAAGGGTCCAGACTGGAGCTGATGTTTACGGTTCCGAATCCTATGGCAACCTCCTGAAATCACTGACCAGTAAGGCAAGGAAGAAAGGTCTGCTAGACAATGCTGCCGAAACGCAGGACGAGATTATACGCATTACGGGTCACATTGAGTACAATAATGGATCATTTTTCAACAAGATAAGGGAGGCCGGCGGGCAGGAAGCGTTAAAGATCGTGCAGTTGCTGGACACCCACGTTAAAGTGCAAGCCCGCCTAATACACAAGGGTGTTCTATCGCGTCGAGAATCTATTTGGGAAACACCCAAGAGTAAGCCCTGGTGGAAATTTTGGTGAACGAAAAGACATACGCTCCAAAATTCTCCCTTCTTATAACGTGCCTAACAACCGCATGAACTCGGACTGGCAATTCCGCCGCGCTCCATTGCCAGCCGGTTATGCGGAGCGTTAGCAATAGAATAATGTTAGCCGAAATTGTGTGATCTAAGATGCCGCAAACTATAAGGAAACAAAAAATTAGAGAGAAGCTTGAAATTCTTCACCTAAGGCTTCCTAAACCGCCAACAGCGATTCAAGGTTTATACAAGTTGCCTTCTGACCTTGCTGATAATGCATTAAATAGCAAGTTTTCTCAAGAATCGATTCAGAAGATTTCAGATCACATAGGGTACTTTCTTGGAATTCTGAAAAGCATTAGGGTAAAAGTAGCGGAGGAATATCTGGGGGAGAGATGGGTTGGAACCGCTAACGGTTCCCTAAGCCGGGATGCAACGGGGTCTCCAGTGCCTGGCTTCTATAGAGCGAACACCCTCCATAACGAAATAGAAATAATTAGAAAGCCTATGTTTACACTTAAGCACATCCTTGGAATTCTGGCTCATGAATCGACGCACAATTATCTAAACTACAGGGGGATACGGGAAGAAGACGAGTTGGAAAACGAAATTCTGACTGACGTTGCCGCAGTCTATTTGGGATTGGGCACTTTACTTCTCGAGGGTTACAAACCAATTAGTTGGATTGATTCGGCGACGTTTACAGCAAGTGGATACACTACGTACACGCTTTCCGTTGGCTACTTGCACCCAGATGGAATTCTCTATGCATTTGCAAAGTCTGCAGAACTTAGGCAATTAGAAGAATTTTCATCCGTATTACCGTTATCCGACAGGATTATGGTTTCGTACCAGTTCTGGAAGGTTAGAAGAAGGAAGGAGAAAAAGAAAAGGCAGATTGAAGGGCTATTGCAAAAGATAGACAGGGTAAAATCATTATATGATCGGACCCTGGTGATGATGCAAAAAACCTCCGCAAATATGAGTCAAAGGAAGATACCACCTGAAGACGGCTATAAGCTTGTAGAAATCGCAAATGCTCTGACGCTTGGCCAGACCAAACTCAAACTCGAAGAGTTGACTCGGAATGCAAATAGATTGAAAGATTGCACTGAGATTGAGGTCAGAGATCTTTGTTATTTATCGACTCAAGCAAATGATTTCTTGAAGATAATCTTAGATTGGGATAGGATCGTTAAAAAGTATGTCGGGTAAATTTGGGGGACCACTTCGGCTAACACGGGCTTTGCGCCTCACTTCGTTCACTTAAATGTTTCACACTTCGCAAAGCCTTGAACGATATGAAAAAAATACATGTTGAATCAGTTTCTGCAAATCAGTCCGGCGATTATTTCCAAGTGTACTTTGATAATGACGAAAATTATGATACAGATGACAATTATTTCTTGATCCAGTGGGGAATTGAATTAGACGACGAAGATGATGAACTACGCTACATAGAAAGTAATGATGAGTCATATATCGGCCACGTAAGAGTGAAAAAGGCCATATTGAGCCGCAATAATTTCTATATTCAAGCGATGAAAGGAAAAGAAACAAAGGAAATAGAAATAATATTTCCCGATCAAGATAAAAATGAATTCCTTGAAGTAGAAAGGATATTGAAAGTCATTATTCCAAATATAACTATTGAAAAATGGATAGACAATTGCTAACAACTGGCTTAACCCGACCGGGAATAGGTCAGTTTAGCTAAATGTAAACTTCGTGCCCCGGCGGGTTAGCCGAAGCGTTAGGTGCGCGAGGAAATTATGAAAGAACGTTTAATGGTATTTATCGATGGTACAAACCTTCTGCGGACACTTGGAAAAGTAATTAATGCTGATTTTCGAGCGGATAAGCCGCCAGAGGCTGCAATAAACCTTGCAATGATGATTGTTAGAGGTCTCATTCAGCGGATCAGCGTTGATGCTGATTTTTATTCTTCCAAGTTATTAAGAATTTATTGGTTTAGTTCCTTTCAAGGCAATGAAGAATATGAGATAATTTTAAAAGAGCATTTTAGAAAAATGAGGGTTGAACCAGTTATTTTTAAAAAGAACCGTGGACGTGAAAAGAGAGTTGATATAGCAATTTCAAGAGAAATGCTTATCAACGCTTTTAATCAAAATTATGACTTAGGAATCCTCGTCGCTGGTGATGAAGACTATGTTGATCTTGTGCAAGATATAAAGCGATTTGGCATAAGAATAATAGGTAGTTTTTTCAATCAAAATTCATCACAGTCATTAAAACTTGCAGTTGATAACTTTCATGAATTGCATGTTTGGGGTGAGAATAGAAGAGAATTAGTAGAACAACTTGGCGGAACTTTGCCTGAATAATTCACTCAACAGTGAAAATCTAGCCCACCCGCTAAAGACGGAAGTTTTTTTGCAAAAGGAGCAGAAATGGAAGGCTGTTATGAATTTTTTGTTCTTCAAGAAGTTGTAAAGGATGCCGATGGTAAAATTTCCTCATCTCGGCTGTTTACAGAAATCCATCCAGATGCAGAGGAAATAATAGACGATGTTCTCAGAAAACATGGTAGGAATTCGTGGGAGTTTTTTGGAAATTTAGACGTATCAAATAGAAGAGAGGGGATATGGCCTTGGGCTATAGTTTTATTTGATGAGGAGTTCCGTCTGGCTGGGCATGTCGTTTCAATCCGACAGAATAGAGGCGATTTCTCATTCACAGCCTTTTCGATGAAGCCAGGTAGATACTCTGTCGCTGAACAAGGAGTGCCTCCGGTGTCTGTATTGCTTCTGAATAATAAGAAAGCTCTTGAACAAGCAGCGTCGCAATCCAAGCTTTTCAGTGCTGCATGGGAGCAGCTGGCTGACCGATCTGAAGATCAACACTGGATTTGCGTCGCGGATTCTCCTACAGAAGAATGGGTGCGGCAAACAAGCCAGAATGACGACCAGCTATTCATGAAAATAATAGGCACCTAACGAATCAGTCCAGCGGACGCGGGATAAACGTTGTTTGGTTTTGGCATTGGTCGTCGCCCGCGCCGCTTACTTCCAGCGTTGGCCGCAAAGGATAATAAATGAGAGAAGCATATAAAGAGGCATATATTTTACGCTTGCAGCACGAGTATCATGATCTTGCGCCAGTTGCTAAACGATTTGCTGAGATGCTTGTCCGGGAGATTCACAAAATGACGGTGCGTCATGATATTCCGCTTGCAGTGCCTATTGAACACCGAGTAAAGACGTGGTCTTCCGTTGAAGGCAAATTAAAACGTAATCCTTTTCATGGAGCATCGCTCTCTGAACTTCATGACCTAATTGGTATTAGGCTTATTCTTCTCTTTAAACGTGACATATCTCGAACTTGTGACCTCATAGATAAAACTTTTCAAGTTCAAGGACGGAGAGACAAAGGGGAAGATCTTTCATATGAACAATTTGGATATCAGTCTTTTCATATGATTGCAAAACCTCCCAAAACTTGGCTTTCTGTCCCAAGCTTTGAAGAATTTAGGCATCTTGAAGCAGAGATTCAAGTTCGTACATTGGCTCAACATATGTGGGCTGCTGCCTCACACAAGTTGCAGTATAAACAGGAAGATGCCGTTCCCCCGCCAATAAAAAGATCAATTCATCGTGTTTCAGCACTACTTGAAACCGTCGATCTTGAGTTCGAGCGCGTCCTTGGTGAGCGGGAAGTGTCATTGTCATTGGGGTCAGGCATTAGTAATAAGGTATTGACGTTATTTCATTGATATGGTAGAAAAT
>JASEIE010000031.1:0-11297 GCA_030024065.1 Thermodesulfobacteriota bacterium | reverse complement strand
CTGTATGGCACGAAAACCCCGGGTTCATTCCCCTGCGGCCTTATATCATGTTATCGCCAGGGGAAACCAAAGGCAGGACATCTTCGTGGGCGAGAAAGATTTTCAAAAGTACCTTTCTCTTCTTTCGGAATACAAGTCCAGGTATCCATTTCGTCTTTATGCCTATGCGCTCATGAGGAACCACGTACACTTGCTGCTCGAAGTGGAGGCAACCCCACTGTCCAAGATCATGCAGGGACTTCAGTTTCGTTACACTCAATACTTCAACTGGCGTTATGGAAAAGTGGGCCATCTTTTTCAGGGGCGCTATAAGGCCATTCTATGTGAGAAAGATTCCTATCTGTTGGAATTGGTTCGTTATATTCATCTGAACCCGATACGGTCCAAAGTGGTAAAGGATCCTGAGAAGTATCGGTGGACAAGTTATTGGAGATATTTGAGCAAGGGCAAGGATGATCTGATCGATGAAGAATTTGTGCTGAATCAATTTGGGAGGAACAAAGGAAAAACCAGGAAACGGTACAGGGAGTTTGTCTTAGAAGGTTTAGGTTTGGGGCACCAAGATAAGTATTATGAGGTGAAAGACCAACGGTTTTTGGGGGAAGATGAGTTTATTGAGCGAATGGAGTCCAAAAAAATGATCGAAGGGATAGTCTTCTATGAGATCCCGATAGAAGAGATAGTCAAGGAAGTTGAAAACAGGATTGGGATTACTCGGGATCGGATGTATTCTCAGAGTCGAGGCCGTCGGGGAGCTTATGGACGGAGTTTAGTGGGGTATCTGGCGAGGAGGTTATCTGGTTGTTTGGTAAAGGATGTTGGGAAGCATTTTCGTCGGGAGCCCATGACGATCAGCCTAGGGATAGCCAGGGTGGAGGACCTCCTCCGGGGAGATGAAGGGTTGGCCAGAAAGATCGGACTGATTGAGAAGGAACTTGTCTGGAAAAAGAAGAAGAAATACTTTATTACTAATGCCTGACCCCAGCTTGACAATGTTAAACTTGTTGACGGCGTGCGCCGTAACATTGGCTCATATTCACCTAATAGCGCCGAGGCCAAGAAACTCTGGAACAGTGATCTGGGCTATGACGCTTGGCTGATCTGGACCATCTGGCAAAAGGAGAGTCCCGCCTCTGCCGATCTAGTCAACACCGAACCAGAGAACACAATCTATCGCTCGTGCGGCATTGCGATCACAAATCGCTCAGAGCAAAAGGCATTGACAAAGGAGTTTGCGGATTTCCTTCAGTCCGATAGGGGACAAGAGATCTTCGTGAAATGGGGCTGGATGGCACCATGAACGGGGTGGTTTTCGGAAGAAAAGAGGTCTGGGGGTTATTATTGAGTTTCAACTCGAAATGGGTAAAAGACAAGAGACTTTCTATGGATTGAAAACTCTCCTTCTTGGGTTTGAAGCATGAGCCTGCCTCTCGGCACATCATTTCTTCCGTTTATCAGGACCTCACTGAGTTTAAAATGCTTCTTCAGCTTTAGAATATTCTCATTCCTCTGGCCTTTGAGGTTTGAGACTTCTTTGGGATGGCAGAGAAAAGCAGGCCGAGATCCATTGGGATAATTCCGGAGTAGATATTCTGCCATATCATAATAGATGGCTGAATCGACGAGTTGATGAAGGGCAGGATGAAAGGGTCCGGCAAGAAGATACTCTTCCAGCTCCTTTGTTGGCTGAAGACCGATCCTGACAATAGGAATGGAAGCTCTCTCCAGTTGGAGAACCCCTCTTTTCAACCAATCCACGGCCTCATTTAGTGTTAAAGGAGAATACTTTCCCAATTTCCAGAGGTTCTCAAGAGAAGCACCTTTGAGCACCAGCGTTGGATGAATTCTGATGAAATCGGGCTTAAGGTCGATGAGACGATCGAGGGTCTGAAGAAAACGATCGCAGGTATCACCCGGAAGGCCAATCATCAGATGGACTCCAACCTCAAATCCCCAATCTCTCAACCGGGAAATGGCAGAGGCGGTGTCATTTGTACCATGGCCTCTCCTCGAAAGGAGGAGAACTTCATCGACCATCGACTGTGCCCCGATCTCGATGGTCTTCACCCCATATTCTTTGAGCAGGGATAGCGTTTCTTCATCCAAAGCATCAGGCCTGGTGGAGAGACGAATCGAGTCGATCCCCCCTGAAGAGAGAAAGGGCTGAACCTCTCTTAGGTAGGATCCCTGTTCCTCTCTCTCCATCGCTGTAAAGCTCCCTCCGTAGAAGGCAATCTGCTTTTCTCTCTTCTCTTGATCAGGAGGAAAGCCAGAGAGAGAATTTTCGACGAACTTCCTGACAGAGTCGGGAGAAGGAATTTCTTTGGCTGTCGCCTTCTGATTGCAGAAAAGACAATGCTGACGACAACCCAGATGGGGAAGAAAGACTGGGATGATTAATGGGGTCATTGTTACTCTTTAAATCCTAAATCCGAATATCGGGCGAAGCTTCCCGAAGGGATCAATTCGAAACAATTTCTAAATACGAATGTCCAAATCTCAAAACTTTCTATTCGTTTTGGTCATTGGTATTTCGGACATTCAAATTTGTTTCGGATTTAGTGCTTTGAATTTCGAATTTCTCCAATGCTTTTCTAGCGGCTTCCTGCTCAGCTATTTTTTTGCTCCTTCCCCACCCCACTCCCCTCACTTCTTCTCCGATCATGACAGAGGCTTGAAACTGTTTCTCGTGTTGTGGCCCGGATTCCTTCAACACACGGTATTGAGGGGTGAGGCCATGGGTCTGCTGGGCATATTTTTGGAAAAGGCTTTTATAATCATCAAAAAGGAGGGAGACGTTTTCTGATTCGAGATAGGGCTTGAGTTGGTTCTGGATGATCGCCAAGGCCTGATCAAATCCCGAATCCATATAGATGGCTCCGATCAAAGCTTCATAGGCATTGGCGAGAATAGAGGTTTTTTCTCCCCCTCCATCCAGAATTTCGCTTTTCCCCAAGAGGAGATATTGATCTAACCCTAGTTCCTTTGAGAAGAAGGCCAGCGAGCTCCGTTTGACAAGATGAGACCTCCACATAGAGAGCGTTCCTTCCTGGGCCTCTGGGAATTCCCGAAGGAGAAGATGACTCACGGCAAGGTTGAGGACGGCGTCGCCGAGGTATTCCAACACTTCATTCGCATCCCTCCTGGAAGTGGTGGTCTGATGGATGAATGACTTATGGGTGAAAGCCTGATCCAGCCATTCGATCTTATTGAATCGATAATTCAAACGATTTGCAAATGCCCTTAAAGAGGCCCACCTCTCTTCATCCATGCTGACCCTCCGCCACTTTGCCTGTCACTCCTTTTTCACTCCATTCCGTCACGACAACCCTGCATTCCTGATTGGTCAGGTCGCAATGCCCTCCATTCACGAGACGAACAGGAATATAGTTCCGTGAAAAACCTTTCCATCTCCCCTGCCCTCTCGCTTTTCGGTCCTCTACCAGAACCTTCAACTCCTGATGGAGAAACCGGCGATAAAAAGACCGCCGTTTCTCTCTCCCCAGATCCCTCATCCGCTCTGCCATCTGCTTGACTGTCTTCTCATCTATCCTCCTGAGAAATTGAGCCGCAGGTGTTCCCTTTCTCTTCGAAAAAGGAAAGACATGAAGATAGGAGAGAGGAAGGGAATCGATCAGCTTGAAGGTATTTTTAAACCTCTCTTCCGTCTCCCCTGGAAATCCAACGATCACATCCGCACCCATCGAGACCTCCGGAATCCTTTCATGGAGTTCCCGGATGAGGTCGGAGAGGAAAGCATGGTCATAATTCCTGTTCATCATCTTCAGGATGTCATCGTCTCCGCTCTGGATGGGGATGTGGAGGTGGGGGCATATTTTCACCGATCGTGAGAGAGTCGAGATGAGGTCAGCGGAGAAATCGAGAGGCTCGATGGAGCTGAGTCGAATTCGATGGGGTGTCTCTTCGACTTCAAGTCGTTGGAGTAATTTTTCAAGAGTGAACACAGGAGTGAGCTCCAGCCCATAGGAACCGATATGGATTCCGGTGAGTACTACCTCTTTAAAGTCCCTCTCTTTCAGGACTCTCAGATGCTCGATGACCCTCTCCGGAGGGAGGCTTCTCGAAGGGCCTCTCGCATGGGGAACGATACAGTATGAACAGCGGGCATTGCATCCATCCTGAATCTTCAGGAAGGCCCGGGTGTGGTGGTGAAAAGTGTAAAGAGAAATATCGGAAAAGAGCTTCTCTCCCTGGATATCGCTGACCTGAATCTGTGGAAGTTCTCCTTTCATCATCATGGGAAGAAGATCAGGAATATGGGTCTTCTCTCTGTTACCCAGGAGATAGTTGACCCCCCCCATGTGAGCAAAGGCTTCGGGTTCTACCTGTGAATAACATCCGGTCACGATGATGAACGAATTCGGATTCCTTCGGAGAGCCCTTCTGACCATCTGCCTCGATTCAAAGTCAGCCCGATGGGTAATGCAACAGGTATTGATGATGGTGATATCCGCCCCTTCTTCGAAGGGAACGAGATGATAACCCCTTTCTTCGAGACCCGCCATGAGGGCTTCGGATTCGAACTGGTTCACTTTACACCCGAGCGTGGCTAAAGAAACGGTTGTCATGGTCCAAATAGAAAAAGTAATCTTCAGATTGTAAAATGAAATATTCGTCAGCCTTTTAAAGTCGAATCAGCTTGATATCTCCCCAGACGCCCATCTTCTCTCCGACAATGATGAGTATTCCCAGTACCCCTTCGATCTCCTTCCCCATCCCCAGGCCTCGCTCAATATCCTGCTTCTCCCCGACGATATTTCCGATAGCCGTTGCTGCTGCATCAGCAAGGGCTCCGGATTTGGAGAGGACCAGGACTGCATCTGCCTTCCCAAAGCTCAGGGAGTGGCCCACTGTCCCCGAGGAGGTGCAGATGCCAAGAGGGGATTTCCCGGGTTCGATGACGATTCCTATTTTCAGGCTAAGAGGGGAATTGCCTGCATAGATTCCGATCACTCTCTCTCTCGGGGTGGAGAGGTAGATATCCCCCCCATTCTCAACGATCACCTCTTTCGAGACCAAAAGCAGGTCTTTTGAAACGGATTCAGCCACTGCTCCGGCGACGGCAGCCATGGGCCCGACATGAGCCAATCGGGAAGTGCGTATCATCTCTTGTACGATCTCTGGAGCATAAGGGTCCTCCTTCAGAGGCGTGAGGCTTCTTTGAAATTCGGGGTTCATCTCAATATAAGTCTCAATCTGGCGGCGGCATTTCAGGACCGACTCCCTCGTCTCCCGGTAGAGGTCCCTCTCTGC
The DNA here is from genome assembly GCA_030024065.1 of Thermodesulfobacteriota bacterium. The sequence continues at coordinate 6,023 of JASEIE010000031.1, read as the reverse complement.
CCGGATGAGGAGGTCTGTCTCCCTGACGATCACCTCGAATTGAACAAGGTCATCCGTCTTGACCAAGTTCCGGTAAGTCCGTTTTTCATACATCTCTATATGGATTGAATCTCTTCCCGAACGAAATCAACCCATTCGACTCTCCGGTCTGATCCTTTGACTGCGCTCAGGACAGGCACTCGGGATGTGCTCAGGGTTGATACTGAGCGGCACTTTTTACCCCGATTTAAAATCGGAGTTTGGCGCCGTCGAACGTATCCATTATATTATTCAAAGATGAGTGGTGTCAATTTGATGGGATAGGAGGATATGTTAATCCGCAGTCTCGGAAAGATGATAATAATTCTTTTTATAAGAATCTCTCAATAGCGTAAGGGATTCCTTCACCTCATTAAAGGATCGCTTAAGGGTTTCGTACTTCCTCTCTATCTCCACATTTTTAGCAAGCGCCTCTTCCAGTTTGGATTGGAGCCCCCGATTCTCCTCGGAAAAATGGGAAGCCTCTCGCTCCTTCATTCTTCCTTTTATCTTGACCAGTTCATTCTGATTCAGTTGGGATTCCAATTCCTGAATACGGCTCAATGCCTCATCCCTCTCTTTGACCGTCTTTGTTAAGCTCTCCCTCATACCTCTCAATTCCTGCTGGAACTCCTGTATCTTCTCCAGGGCCTCCTCGTTTTCCTCTTTCAAATAGATCGATTCGGAATGGGCCTCCCTGAATCCCTGGAGTTCTTTCCTTGCCTCCTCAAGTTGGTTGCGGAAACCCTTGTTGTCCTGAGCCAATTGATGGATGGCCTTCTGATCGGTGGCCAGATCCATTTCCAGAGCCTTCTTCGCCCGACTTGAGACGAGAAGCTGGGTGTGGAGGTCCTCGATCAACCTGAGCACCCCCAGATCCTGCTCCGACTCTGCGGCTGCCTTTGGCGGTTCGAAGATCACCTTCTTCTCCGTCTGGATCTTCGGAGATCTTTTCTCCTGAATCACTTCGGGATGATCCTCTTCAAGAGGCTGGAATTCCTCTTCCTGGTCCATGAGAAGAGGCTCCTCCAGTTTCTTCATTCTCGGCATCTTCTCCGCCACACTTCGATCGAATCCATCGGCTGTCATGACCTGGCTTTTCGCCTTCATCATCTCTCCCTCCTTTAAAGGAAAGGTGCTATTTGAGCCGTTCCCTTACATACTCTTCCATCGTTTTTAACATCTCGACAATCTTCTCCACTTCCGCTTTGACCCGATTCACTTCTTCCAGAACTCGATTCGCCCTCTTGAGATCGACCTCCAGAGCGGATCGCACTGTCAGAGATGAGCGAAGTTCCGAATAGAGCGTATGGATGCGGTCCGTAATCTCATCCCGCTTCGTCTCTTCAACGACTCTTTTGATCGGGGAAATCACTTTAGGCTCTGTGACATCCCACGGTCTCTCGATCGATTCTTTGTTCATCGTGTTGGGGAATTTCTGTGCCACATTGTTGGTGAACTCATCCGTCATATCCATTTCCTTTCATTCCAAAGATTTCTCCGATCAGACTCTGTATATCCTCAGCTCCTTTTGAGGATTGGGCAAATAGAAAGATGGGAGTCCCCTGGCTGGTCGCCTCTGCGATCTTTGTGTCCTGGCGGATCACGGTGTTGATAAGGTATTTTTTGTAATGGGTCTCCAGGGCCTTTTTCGAACGCCTGCAGATCCGATGGGACTCATTGTATCGGTTTAAAAAGATGTAGATGTTCTCAAAGACAAAAGAAAAATCCTCTTCGATGGTGGAGAGGGTCTCGAAGAGGATCTTGAGGCCATGGTAGGAGAGGAAGTCGGCCAGAACAGGGATGAGAAGGTCATTCGAGGCAAGGATCGCATTGAGGTTTAAGAGTCCGATGCTCGGAGAGGCATCCATCACAATCACTTCATAATTCTTCTCAATTGAACTGAGCAGTCGCTTCAACCGGAACTCCCTCGAGTTCATCGAAAAGAGCGAAAGCTCCACGGGGGAGAGGTTGAGGCTGGAGGGGATGATATCGAGTGCGGGATGATCGGTTTTGACGATGACCTTTCCGATCTCCTCCTTCTCGACCAGGGCATTGTAGAGAGTCTTCGGATACAACTCATTGTTCAGACCCAGGCATTGGGTGAGATGGCCCTGGGGATCAAGGTCGATCAACAGGGTCCGGACTCCCATCTGGGCCAGACGAAATCCATAAGAGGCAGAGAGGCTGCTCTTTCCTGTTCCGCCCTTAAAGTTGAGGAAGAGTTGCTTTCTGACCGATTGGACGGGAGAGGGAATGCCGAGATAGTTGCGATATTTGATTACATCCTCCGGTTTATAATATCGTTCCTTCCTCGCATTTCTCTTGGCCGGGGGAACGATTCCCCCGGACTCTTTTTCTAAAAGCTCCTGTTTTGAGATCCCGAGGATCCTGGCAAAGGTCAACGGAGAATAGACACTGTCTCCAAAAACCTGGGCTTTTTGAATAGTAGGGAGGGACGGAGCCATCATCAATCTTCTTCTCTTCTCCACTTCAGCTCGAAGGGGAAACTGTTTTACTCTTGACCGGCTTTTCGATCATCTTATTTAAATACTCTCTTGCCCACCTGCGATTATCGACGTCTCTATCCGACAGTGCCTCCATCAGACTCTCTTCTCCCTCCTCTGGATAGAGAGTAATGAGGGAAAAGAGAGCCGCCTTTCTCACCTTCGAATCCTCATCCCTGGACATCTCTTTCAAGATGGGCAGGACCCCTTCCATTTGAGTCCATCCCAGAAGGGTAGCTACCTTCCGTCTCACCCAGGGGGAATCGTCGCTCAAGAACTGCATGAGAAGATTCAAATCCATCTTCTCCTTGAATTGGAACATTCCCCTGAGGGCGACAATCCTTACCATGGGATCAGGGTCTCTGAGATGCCTTTTCAAGAGGGGGGAAACGATTCGATTCCCAAATTGGATTAAGGAGGAAAGGGCTTCGGCCCTGACGCCCGGATCGGGATCGGATAATATCTCCTGCAGGAGAGGCATGGTGATGGAGAGATGAGATTTCTCTAAATAATATTTTACAGCTAACATCCTTATTTTCGGATCGGGATGTTTCAGATCGGCTTTCGCCTGTTTTAAAATCTCTTGAGATGAAAAAGTCTCCATAAAAGGGTATTCCGAAGGAGCGAGAGGTCTGTTTAAAGCTTTCTCCCCGCTGATGGGGAGAAGAGCTCCATCGAGGGTGTTTTTTTCTAGCCCCGTAGATTTCAGATAGATCAATCGAAACCGGTCCGTCACAATGACTTCCTCTTATATACCAAACTCCTTAATCGAACCCCCTTTGAAAACATCTTTAAAATCGAATTTTAACTGTTCTGAATATTTTTCCAGCACCATATCCAGAGCCTCCCTCACATAGACGGCCTGAGGGACCTTGGTTTTCTCCGATAATCTCTTCAGGGCTTCTACCTGATCATTGTTGATGTATATCGTTCGGGCAACCTTTGTCTGCGGCAAGCAAAACACCTCAAATAGTTTAAAACACAATATAATACAATATATCTATTGTCAAGAAAAAAATTTGTCCTTCTAAAAAATTTTTTCTATAATTATTCCAAGCCCTTATAACCTCCTCTTTATCTCTGACAGTTCTTTGTGAAGCGATCTCATCTCCTCTTTGATGAACTCTATCTTATCCTTCAACCTTCTCTTCTCATCAAGATAAGCAAGAACCCATCTGCCTGTTCTCGGGTCCTTGAAGGGTTGATAGAGAAGGTAATTCTCCTTTTCATACTCTCCTCAATCCTTTTTAATCTCTTTTGAAACCCTCAACTCCTCTTCCAGACCGGAGAGTTTCGTTTCCACCTTTCTCAATTCTTCTCACGATATCTTCCAGGTATTTTTTTTACTACCGCCTACAGCGGACACGGAAGAGTAAGGTAGCAAATGTGAGGAAAACATTTTGCCAGTTGGCTGTTGGGAAGATGGGCTACCCGGGTGCTGTGTCAGATTTGAAGAAGTATCTTGAAATGCTTTAGAATCTACGCCCCGTCCCGCCGTCCCTGAGCCTTTGGGGAAGGTTGAAACCATGAACCACTTTATCATCTTTGCCTTGACGGCATACTCTGTTTTGAGTACAATTGTACTCAAAAAGGAGTCCAATAGATGTTAGAAAGTTTATATATTTCAAAATCAAAAATAAGACAGGATTTGCTCACTCTATTTTTTGCCAATTCGTCTCAAAAATATTATTTGAGAGAACTGCAACGCCAATTAGGCTACTCTGCCGGCAGCATACGAAGAGAGCTTCTAAAATTTCAAAAAGATAATTTATTTAATACCCAAATGGTCGGAAACTTACTTTATTATGCCTTGAATACCAAACATCCCCTATTTAAAGAACTGAAAATGATTGTTTTCAAAACGGTAGGAGTGGAAGGCAGTTTAAGGAACAAGCTTTCATCTATTCATGAAATAAGAGTTGCTTTCATATATGGTTCTTATGCAGGGAAGAAGGAAAAAGGTAGCAGCGATATAGACCTTATGATCATAGGAAACCCTGACACTTCTCTTCTGAATGAAAAGATTGCTGAGTTAGAAAAAAGACTCAAAAGAGAGATAAATCCAACCATCTATTCCTTGGAAGAATATCGGGTCAAGAAAAAGGCCAAAAGGGGTTTCATAACGGAGCTATTAAAGAATCCAAAGATAATGGTGATAGGTAAAGAAGATGATTTATAAAGAGTCGAAAGAAAATCTTTTAAAGCAAGGGTTAATGAAAAAATGCCCTGTGGATTGGAACACCATAATAAATCTTATGAAACGGGCTTATACGGATTTAAGAACTGCCAAAAGAAACATAGATGATGATGAAGAATGTGCCTACAACTACGCTTACAGTGCGATGCTGCGTTCAGGCTTAGCCTTAATGTTCAGCCAAGGTGTTAGACCCGAGATTAAGGATAAACACCTGACTATTGTAAAGTTTGTAAGTTCTCTATTGGGGAGTAAGTTCAAAAAGGTCATTAACGATTATGATTTTATGAGAAGAAAAAGACATCGTTTTATCTATGAGCCAGATATACCTTGTTCAAGAAAAGAAGCAGAAGATGCTTTAAAGACCGCCAAAGTATTTGTGGATATAATTGGCAAGACAATAAAGGAAGGTAACCCTCAAATGGAATTTGATTTTGGGAAAATCAATAAATTTAAGTTTTAGATTTAAGACAGGAGATGTCGGTCCAAATGTGTCAATCTTGGCAGCGTGATGCTTGCCATAGAAAAATACAAGAAATCAGAAGCTTCCATCGAAAGGGCTGCTCGAATAGCTGGGGTCTCCGTCTCAAAGATGATGGATATACTTCATGAGCACAACGTTGAAATGAATCTTCAACACGAGGATTATCCGAGAGGATTGGACTCTTTCCGGAAGATTTGGTGAAGAAGGGGAGGGAGCCGATCAGGGATCTTGCGATACACACGCTGAGGGAATGGGTGTTGGGGGATTGGGGATATTCACGAACATTGACATTTAACGATGTGACCCCAGCCACATTTTTGGAAGCAGAGTGAATGATATTGAATCTCATAAAGATATTTGTAACAGTTCAGCCCCCCTATGAAAAGAGATAAATTTTTTAAAAAAATGTAAAAAAAGTGCTTGCGTTCTTTAATTCAATTTGATATACTATGCTTATCATGGAACAAGAGCTTGTATATCGGGGTCAAAGGATAACGCAAGAAGACATTGCCTTTATTCGTGGGCTTATCCTGGCCAACCAGGATAAAACCCGTCGATTCATCTCCCAACAGATATGTCGGGACTGGGGCTGGAGACAACCCAATGGGACATTAAAGGATATAGTGTGTCGTGGGCTCCTCCTCAGATTGCATAGGGATGGTAAGATAACACTTCCAGCCCCTAAGACAAGACCAAAGAATACATTCAATCGCAAGCCCAAAGAACCAGTTGATGTTGATAAGACCCCACTTGAATGTTGCCTGGATGAGATTGGACCTATTCAACTACGGCAGGTCCGTCGGACCCCTTTAGAGAAGAT
>JASEIE010000319.1 GCA_030024065.1 Thermodesulfobacteriota bacterium | reverse complement strand
ATTTTCTTCGGGGTCGCAACTTGTATCACGAATTGGGGCTGGGTGACCATCCCGTTGATTTCCATCGCCGTACCGTGGGACAAGTAATAATTTTTGCCGTTAAACAGTTCACGGGCCAAGACGAGTGGATTCCCCGCATACTCCTTTTCTTTGCCCAGCTCAAAAGGCACCAGAATAAACAGCCCGGGTTTGAGCCTGGTCACAATACCTCTACCGACAAGCTTCCTGACGAAGTTTCTGGCGTTTGCATTGTTTAGCGCGAGGATCTTCTGAATGTCCTTCAGACGAAAGATCACTCTGTTCTTGTCATAGAGCGTCGTGACCAGATGGGCTGCCTGGGGTCCCAAGGTCTTCGTTGGCTTATTATATTGTCGGCTCATAATATCTCTTCTAGGGACACATTTTACGACAATAATATAACATAGTCAAGAATTTTAGATGAGGGGAGATAGAGGGTGGAGGAGGAGACATAAGTTGACTGAAAAATTCAGTCAACTTCTCTGGTATCATTGGAGTCGGGCGACGGCGTAGATGACTTTGTATTCGGAGTTGGGGATGTCATGTGGAATTGGAATAGGTGGGGTATATTCAGCCATTCCATCTGTGATCTCGGGAGGCAGCGGGATCAATTTACCCCGTTAGAAATAATGCCCCACCTGCGTGGCCGAAGCCACTCCCGCCGTGCTCGCGCATCGTCTCGGCAGGTCGGCGCGGCGAAGGCCCGCTGGAATTTCTAACGGGGTTTACCCCAAAAGATTCTTTTAAATAATTCTTTGCCTTTCATTGTCTTTGGAATGAGATGGAGAGCGACTGCAGTTCTTTTAATTAAGGCAATTATTCTTTCCTTCATCCTCTTATGCAACGCTGAAAAGGCACCGTAAAATTCCATATTAAATCCGTTATCCTTTAGTAGCCTACCAAGCTCTGGCACAGAAAAATAACAAGTACTAAAGGGACTCGGATTAAACTCCGGCCAATCCTTATTGACTGTGGCAATCAGCAAAACCCCATCATCCCGAAGAACCCGATGGGCCTCCTGAAAAAACTTTTCTGGTCTTGCTAAGTAATAAATGGCCTCGTAGAGGATCACCAGATCAAAACTCTTATCTTCGAACGGTAATTACGGTAATTGATGGGCGTCAAGTTGACGGATCTCCACTCGATTCCCATAGTGGCCATTAGCAAGGCGCACCAGTTTTTCTGTGTAATCACCTCCCACCACACGTTTGGCTCTATTGGCCAAATAGCCTAATCCCTGACCAGCCCCGCACGCAACCTCCAACACTTCTTTCCCCTCACAAAAAGATAACGCAAAATGATATCTGTGAAACATCCTTTCGAGCTGGTCGTGCGTGACCTGATTTCCTGGCACCTCCGTAACACCGCTGTAATCAATCTGTTTGGGGTCCATATTATATCCGTTAACTTGATTGATGTGACAACCTTAAGGGCTTCAATTGAAAAATTTCTTCACGGTCTCGATAACGTATTTTACTTCTTCATCAGTCAACTCAGGATACATGGGTAAAGAAATAACCTCCGATGAGATACGTTCTGTCATTGGCAAATTAAAATTGTCCAGAGCCAAGGCCTCCTGTTTGTGAAGCGGCCTTGGCCAGGATATAAGCACTTCGATCCCTGAATTTCGGAGGTGATTTACAAGGTCGTTGCGCTTTTTACATCGAATGACGTAATTCTGGTAAACGTCAAAGTAATCGCTATCAGAACGGGAGGGGGTGATTAATCCGTCAATACCTTCTAATCCGTCATCGTACATTCGGGCAATTCCTCTACGCCTTGATACCCATTTATCAAAATATTTGAATTTCATATTAAGTAAGGCTGCTTGTAAATTATCAAGGCGAGTGCACCACCCAAAACATTCAATAACCTCTACACTCTCAACCCGGCCGTTATCACGAAAAGCCCTCAGTTTTCGCACCAACCAATCATCATTTGTGCAAATCATGCCCCCATCTCCAGCAGCGCCCAACATTTTAGCGGGATAGAAGCTGAAGATGCTCGTATGGCCGAAAGAGCCACAACGTTTCCCGTTGAAAGAAGCTCCGAGGGCCTGAGCAGCATCTTCGATGACCTTAAGATTGTATTTTTGTGCCAGCATCATTATATTTTCCATATCACAGGGATGCCCATTGAGATGAACTGGAATGATTCCCTTTGTTTTAGGAGTAATGGCCAACTCAATTTGTCGGACATCCATGTTGAAATCATCCCGGATATCTATAAGAACAGGGATTGCACCACACTGTATAATGGCACCTACAGTAGATACAAACGTATGGGCAACAGTGATAATCTCATCCCCCGGCCCAAAACCTAATGCATGGCAAGAGAGATATAATGCATCCGTTCCGGTATTGACACCTATGGCATATTTGGCTCCAATATATTCAGCAATTTTCTTTTCAAATTCCTCCAGATGCCTGCGGAGGATAAAATCACCACCGGCCATTACTTCCTCAAAAACAGCGTCAAATTCTGACTTTAATTGCTGATATTGCCTTGAGTAGCCAACAAATCTGACCCTATAATCCATCCCTTTTAACCCCCTTCACCTATTATATGCTTCCATTATAGCCTTACAAATATCCCGGGCTTTTGGATAATAGGCCTCTTCCAATACCGAACTGGCTGGAGCAGGTGTATCGGGCAAGGTTACCCTCAAAATAGGCGCCTTGAGAAAATGAAAGGCATTTTCTGATACCAATGCAGTTATTTCGGCTGCAAAGCCACAGGTCTTCCAACCGCCATCAACGACTACTAATCTGCCCGTCTTTTTAACAGAGGCAAACAAAAGACTCGTGTCCAAAGGTTTGAGAGACCTTAAATCAATTAATTCAACGTCAATGCCTTTCTTTACCAAGTCGTTAACTGTCTTAGCTGCCTCCCATACCATATAAGAAGTTGTTGCCAAGGTTACATCTTTACCTCTTTTCCTGATCACTGCCTTCCCGATCGGAACGGTATACATTTTCTTTGGAACTTCGCCTTCAACCTTATATAACCAACGATCATCTATGAATATGACGGGATTGTCATCTCTTATTCCAGAAATCATTAATCCTTTTGCATCATAAGGGGTTGAGGGCATTACTACTTTAAGCCCCGGAATATGGACAAATAAAGCTTGAAGGGCTTGAGAATGTTGTGCAGCTTGTTCTCCACCTCGATTGATTATTCCCCAGATTACAACAGGCACAGAAGATTTCCCGCCAAACATATAATGCCAATTTGCTGCTTCGTTAATGATCGGGTCCATGGCATACATCATAAAATCCATCCTCGGATGGACGACCACTGGACGCATGCCCACAAGGGAAGCTCCAACACTCGCACCAGTTATCACATTTTCAGATACGGGAGTATCAATAACCCTTTCAGGTCCAAACCTCTCAAGAAGACCTTCACAAGTATTGCCCACATACCAAGGACTTTTGACGCCCTGACCAATTATAAAAACCGATTTATCAGACGCCATCATCTGGTGAATTGCTTCATTAATGGCCAAACTGTAAGTAAGTTTTCTATTCTTTAAAGACATATTTCTTTAAATCTTCCTTTCTCGGAAAAGGACTCGTTCTAGCAAACACGTGGAATTTATTCACCTCCCCTTTCACCTGTTGATCAATTCTCTTTAAATCTTTTTTAGTAAATATTTTATTATCGATTAAATATTTTCTGAATCTATTAATAGGATCTTTTTTCTGCCATCTGGCTATTTCCTCCTTAGGTTTAATATCTGTATGAGCCCCCTGGATATTATCATCCGGACCGACATGACCCCGTAACCGGTAAGTTAAAAATTCAATAAAGGCTGGTCCCTCATCTTTTCTACATAGTTCAACTGCCTTTTTTGCAACCTCATAGACCTTTAGAACATCATTACCATCAACCCTGTAACTTGGGATACAAAATGGTTTGCCTATTTTAAAGATATTATTTCGTGGCCTACACTCCCTTATTGGCATATGTGTCGAATAGAAATTGTTCTCACAAACAAATATAATTTGGAGTTTCTTGAGAGATGCAAAGTTCAGAGATTCATAGAGCACTCCTTCACCAGATGCTCCGTCTCCAAAAAAGCTGACTGTAACCCTTTTGTCTTTTCTTATTTTTGAAGCGAGGGCTGCACCAACAGCAAGTGATATAGTACCAGCCACAATCGGAGCAGATCCCATGACACCTTTGGCTGGGTCAATAATATGCATTGACCCCCCTCTACCCTTGGAAGAGCCTGTCTCTTTGCGGAAAATTTCTGAAACAAGTTCCTTTATCCCGCCGCCCTTGGCGAGGTAGTGACCGTGAGAGCGATGCGTCCCGAAAATATAATCTGTCTTTTTTAGCGCAGCGCAAACTCCTGTTGCTATAGCCTCCTGTCCCGTGTATAAATGGACCGGGCACTGTATTTCTCCATTCAGAATCGGCTCCACGAAGCTTTCCTCGCAAAGCCGAATCCTGACCATGGTTCGGTATAATTTTTCTAAAAGGGATTTCGCATATATAGCCATAAATCTTGAGGATATTTAGGGCTGATTAGGAGCCGTTGCAAAATAACTTGAACAAGTTATATTTATATTCTATAATT
>JASEIE010000318.1 GCA_030024065.1 Thermodesulfobacteriota bacterium | reverse complement strand
CATCAAGAGGTCGAAGTAGTAAAGTTGTTCAAGTTATTTTGCAACGGCTCCTTAGGGTTACATCCCTTATAAGAACCTTCTCGGGGATATTTGGCATCCTCTTTCTGACCTTTGGTTCCCATGCATAGGGAGAAACAGACCATTTTTCAGGGACATGGTGGGGTGTCTTCAACTCTTTGCCCTGTTCTCTTTTGCTCATCGCTTCTTAGGCCTCCTTTAATTTTTGTTCTCCCACTTAAGTCTCTTTATCCCTTTACGGGCAGAATTTCCACAGAGTTTTCCGTATCTCAAACAAAATGGGAGGAGCTTTAACCTTTTGACTGAAGACGAATGAATCTCAAAGAATCTTCATCAACATCTCAAAAGCATTCTTAAGATGTTCCTCCATAGTTGCCTGGGTCTTTTCCAGGTTTCGTTCCTTCAAGGCGTTTACAATTCGTAAATGCTCATCAATCCCCTCTTTCCTCCGTTTATAATAGGAATATACTCTGCTCATCTCAATATGCTCGTATAACTTCTTGACCAACTCCTCCAATTTCTGATTCCCGGCCCTTTCGATAATAAAGAAGTGCAATTCTTTGCCCAGTTTGACAAGATCCGGCTTTCCATTGTCAGCCTTATCCAATTCCGCCTTGAATCTCAATATTTTTTTCTCGAATTCCTCTATCTCATTGGGATCGAGTCTCTGGATGGCTAATTTGACAGCCGCAAGTTCTAAAATGGCCCTGACTTCATATAAATCCTTAATTTCCTTCGCCGTCGGAATATTCAGAAAATACCCTTTCTTATCCGATGAAATGATAATGCCTTCATTTTTCAGTCTCTTAAGGGCCTCCCGGACAGGAGTCCTGCTCATCCCAATCATCGAAGCCAGTTTTGATTCCGAGAGAGGCTCTTTGGAGGAAACTTCCCTTTCCAAAATCATCTTTTTGATCAGGGAATAAGCTCTTTCGGAATAGATCAGAGACCCCTTCTGGATATTTCTTGTTCTGGGTAATCCCTTCTCTTCCCTCACCTGATTATCCCCCCCAAGGTATCAAAGAATACACGAACAATGCATAGGTTTGTATACAAGAGGAATACACCTTTAGTACAAAAATCAATGCTTGTCAAGATAAAAATATAGAAGCACGTCATTCATCATTCTCAGGAGCTCTTCTCATCAAGACGTCGGATCATCAGCGGCGAGATAAAACCTTTACCCCCTTAACTGAGGGTATTCTTGTTGGGCGACATTTCTGGGGACTTGGGGTTTATGCTGTTGAAGATACTGAAAACAATGGCCGCAGTTCTCGAACATTTTTCATCTGTTCCAGATTCCAGATCGTATCAATCAACTTTTGTGTGCGACCTTTTCCCAAAACCGGTATCAGAAGTTCACTGCATTTTTTTTCCACCTCTTCTGTCGTCATCGGATTCTCAGGGGTACCGCGTACGCTGATCACATGTTCTTTTAACTGGGTCCCATCTTTTTTAGTCACTTCAATGACACCCTGACGCTTGATCCTGGCCATACTCCGATCTCCTAACAAGGTGATCCGTTTTCTTATCTCGAGGACAGAAGGGTCCTTCATCCGTTCAAAAGAATGGGTTGCTTCGAAGGTAATATCTCCATCTAATAATGTCATTGCCAACAGGTGTTGTAAGTTAATAGAAGGCATATCTCGATTATCGACTATTTGAACACCATCCTCCGGTAGCCGGGCGATGATGGTCTGAACATCCTCGCCTCTCAGCCCATGTTTTTCGATCAATAATAAAAGCGCATCCAGTGCTGGCTGAATGGGGGATCCGACTGAATATTTTTTAATGCTTGTGGACATAATCTCGTAATGGCTGCCCAATCCTTCGATCAACCGTTCGGGACTGGGATAAGGGGAAAAGGCTTCAAAAAAGTTATGCTCCCCACTGAAGGGATCATAAACCCCCGTGAACCCAGCCTGAATGAGGATAGCAGCCGTCACACCATTTCGCGCCGGCATTCCGCCAAACACAAAGGCCTTTTCAATATGCTCTTCGTCACGGGCCCAGTACATAACACCTGAAACCTGTTGACCCGTGTAGGACAACACATATCTGACCAAGTTTTCTTTTAACCGTAATACCGCGGCAGCAGAAGCCGCCGCTCCAAAATTACCTCCAATGGCATGGGTTGACCGATGCCCATTCCGTAAATGGTCCACCCCTAAGGCCAGGGGCATGCGGCACCCGATATCGTATCCGACCACTACACCTTTCAGGAAACTGATCCCGTCTGCTCCAGTTCTTTCCGAAACAGATAGGGCAGCAGGCACAATAGCACATCCAGGATGAGTCCTTGACCTTTCGTGGGAATCATCTGTCTCATCCGCATGAACCATGACCCCGTTGGCAAATGCAGCGTTGATTGCAGAAGTCACTATCGGTGAACCAGCAACCTGTGCCTCCTCCACCCCTTCTTGGCTCTCCACATACTTCCTGGCAAGCTGTCCAGGTTTAAGTTTTGAACCGGATACCATCGCTGCTAAAGTATCCAGGATATGATGTTTTGCTTTCTGAACCACTTCCGAAGGAAGTTCTGCTTCTCCACCCCTGGAGATGTAAGCACTTAATTCCCCGATAATGGCGCTATCCGGGCAGGCATCCTTTTTCATCTTTCCTCCTTATGGCTGTCGAACTCGACTCTCGGTTTGAGATATAAAGAAGGGATGGCCAATCATTAGATTCCATTTTTTTCTATAGAAGTACCAGCCCTGTTTTGAAAAAGAGACTTAAAGTTGTAATCACCAGCCGAATATTAACTCCAAAAATTATCCTTGTCTATAGGTGTTGTAATGTCATGTTTTCGTCGACAATAAATTATCTCGTTCAATCACGGAATGAGAGATATTTGCCTGTTAAACCGCCAGATACTCTTGGTTCGGTTGATTTTTACAATGGATAATGGAACAATATCCAGCAGCAGGAATGATTTCAAAGATACAAAGACTGGGTGAGGTTTGAAGTTTATGCTTTGCCCGAAGACAGGATAAAACAGACACTTCAACAAACCATTGAAGCCAATTTTTCTCCTCTTGAAGGCACGGCCCAAGGGACACTTATTGCGGACGCCAGCATCCCCTATCTGGGGATAGGCATCTTAAAAGAACCGGTTAGGGCAAAGGTCAAGAACGGATTGATCACGGAGATTCAGGGGGGAGAGGATGCAAGAATTATCAGGGTAAATTTAGAGAGACACGGCGACCCCAACTGCTTTAACATAGCCGAACTGGGGGTCGGATTAAACCCTGCGGCCAGAATGTGCGGGATTATGCTGGAAGACGAAGGGGTGTTGGCCGTGGTTCACAAAGGCAGTGGGACCAATATTACTCTCGGGGGAAAGATTAAGGCCCCCCTCCATTACGATCTTCTCATGTGGAACCCAAGCCTCTGGCTGGATGGAAAATTAATCCTGAAGGATGGATCCCTCCAGATATGAGAATGGGGCCCCAGTGGCAGTCCCAAAAATCGCGAAATGAGATCCTGATCTCATTTCAGGGTTTCATAAACTCTTGATTTCACCTCCTGCTTACCCTGCCTACCGCAGGCAGGTGCAGGCGAGCATTTTCACACTAAAACTTCTTATAGGAGGAGGCAGATATGGTCTGGGCAGGTTTAAGAAAAAAAGTTTTATCAGGAGAGTATGTTTACGGAACGATGATCCGGCAGGCACGGGACCCGGGGGCGCCCGTGATTTTTGCCGCCACTGGGTACGACTTTGTCTATATCGATATGGAACACGGGAATTATAACATGGAGACCATTGGGGATTTGATAAGGGGCGCCAAATCCGCAGGTATTGCTCCCGTCATCAGGGTTCCGCACTTGGAAACCTTTTTTATCTCAAGAGTCCTTGATGCCGGAGCAGAAGGGATCATGGTTCCCATGACCTCTACCAAAGAACAGGCTGAGGCCATTGTCCGATACAGCAAATTTACCCCGGTTGGGCAACGGGGATTTGGTACCCAGACCGGTCAAACGGACTACAGACCTTTAAAGGCCGTTGAATTCGTGAGAGAGGCCAACGAACATACCCTCATTGTTGCCCAGATCGAGACTCGCAAAGCCATTGAAAACGCAGAAGCGATTCTGGATGTCAATGGAATCGATGTTGTTGTAATCGGTCCAAACGATCTATCCGTCTCTCTGGGAACTCCTGATCAGATGGGCTCTGAGAAAATGGATCAAGCCATTGAGAGGGTGGTCGGGGCTGCAAAGAAGAAAGGAAGGGTCTCCGGTATTCATATAGGAAATATCGAGGCCATTAAGAAGTGGAGAGCAAAGGGAATGACCTTCCTGGCTTATTCAACGGACATCGCGTTTATGTATAATGCCTCTAAAGCGAGCCTCGAGGAGCTAAAACAGCCATAGCTGAAAACGTACCTCCCTCCCGTCCTTCCGGACGGGGCATTCTGTGAAGGTGGGCAAAAGGAAAGAGGAGCGCTTCGTTTGAGGTTACTAATCAGTCCATAATTGTATGGACACTTCTTTTCATTTAAGCCGTTCGTGATGAGCCCTTCCTTCGACTTCGCTCAGGACATTCGGGGAAAACCGTTCGCCCTGAGGCTCTCAAAGGGACGAACGGTTCGCTCAGCCTCCGGCTCAGAGAGCCTCTGGCTCGGAGAGG
>JASEIE010000317.1 GCA_030024065.1 Thermodesulfobacteriota bacterium | reverse complement strand
AGAATTTGCTTTTAGCAAATTCTGGACCGCCGCTGCGGAACTCTGTATTTCCATCGTGCGAAAAAATTCGTGTGCCATTTCCTTTTCGACTTTGAAAAACTGAGTCCCGTGTTTAATGAGGCCGCCAGTATTGGCGATGGCAATGACGACAGGAGCCCCCAGAATACTTCGAGCGGCCATGCGGAGCAGGATGGAGGCCGGACGCGGGAATCCACCCGATCTGGTGATCGTCTGTGGGGGAAGCATTCCGGCCTATAGACAGGCACTTGAATGTGTCGACCGGGGAGGAAAGGTTTTATGTTTTGGACTCCTTCAACAGGGAGTCGACAATAAAAAGTTTTCCGAAGCCTATTCCCCCTTTAAGCGAAGAATTGTAAGCATCAGCTATTTTTTCGGGAAGAATAGAGGACGCAGAATGAACAAGATCTTCCCCTCTGTTGCTTACTTTCCTGCTCATGCGATCCATTTCCTATCAGTAGTTGGATTGGTTGATGTGGCTGAGTACATGGCAAAGAAGATTATTGAGGTAGTTATAGGAATGAATAGATTATAAACGGATCATTCAGCGAAGATCTTATACGGGAGGATAAATCGTTCGAGAAGATGTTAAGGCTTATGGGGAAAAATCTGATTAAGGAGAGGAAGAGGGAATACTGTAGTTCCGCCCCTTGTCCCCAATTCCATGATCCAATCTTCTAAATTTTAACCCGTCTTTTCAGGCCTTCACCGATGTCGCAAAGGGTAGACTCGGATCCGGCATCGGTGTGTTAAACGCCAGGTGAAGAGTTGGCTCACTGCTGCCATTCCAGTTTCGGTGTGGCACTCCGGCTGGGAAGATGACCAGGGTACCGGGGCCAACCTTGTACTCATTGCCCTCGATTTCGATACTCATCGTGCCGCTCAGGATATAAAATATTTGATCTACCTTATGAGTGTGCAGACCAGCCGGGGAACCACCACTAGCAGGCGTCTTGATACAGTTGATCGTACAAGTCTTTGCACCTGATGAGTGATCAAACAGCGCCTGAGTGAAACGCTCGTTGGGACCAGTTCTGTCAATCGCCGCAAAATCAATCGCACGTATGTAATCCATATGATCCTCCTTATGTGATAGACCTAATTCTATTCGGACACACCCAATGCCGACGCCATACCCGGCCTTTTAAGGTTGGGTATGAAGCGCCACTCAGGGTTGGCTTGCTCAATTGAAGACTACGCCATATCTCTCAGTATGTTTTTTTGATGAGCTCGACGACGTTTTTAGGTCCCAATACCCCAGACGGATAACCCTTGACCAGCGCGGCACCGAGGATATGAGGAGAACCTGTATTTTCCTTTTCATATTCTTCCAGATACCTCGGATCTTTCACCATCTCCGCGATTGGCTTACTCAGAATGCTCAAGATCTCGGCCGGGGTTCCCTTAGGAAGCACAAACGTTTTGGCATATGTCCGGCTCCCTCCAACCACTACCTTATACGCTTATGGCGGAATTTTAATGATGAAGGAGAAACTTTCCGTGCTCTCTCTACCAATAGGGACATCATTCCCCCAGCTTCTAAAATCTCAAGCAGTTGTTGAGGATAAGGTTTGCCCTGTATAATCTTTCCAGTCGTAAGGTTCTTGACTAGTCCTTTATGAATATCTAATTCGAGTTCGTTTCCTTCATCGAAAATCTCGCTAACTCCCGGACAGGGAAAGACCGGAAAGCCCATGGCTATTGAAGTCCTGTAGTAGATTCTGGCAATGGAATCAGCAACGATGCACCTAATTCCCAAATCCTTCATAACTTCAATGGCGATGGCCCTGTGTGATCCAAGACCGAAATTTTTCCCACCGACTATACAGTCGCCTGGCTCCACCTTTTCTTTCCAGTCTGGCTTTATTGCAGCAAAAACAATTTCTCTCAGGGTGTGGGGGACGCCCATGAACATCTCATCGGGCGTTATATCTGTTGTGCTGATATTGTCTCCAAACCTCCAGACTTTTCCTCTCATAACTTCTAATTTCGGCATATCCTTGATCTCCCTCATAACAATTTCCTAGGATCGGTTATTCTTCCCATGATGGCGGAGGCTGCCGCAGTCGCTGGCGAGGCTAAGTATATCTCCGAATTTGGACTTCCATACCTGCCTCGGAAGTTGCGGGTAGTTGTGCCGACAGCTACCTCACCATTGGCAATACACGCCCCACGACCATCGCATGGAAGACAAGTGGGGGCCATGACCATGACCCCTGGATCAATCAAAGTCTCGAGTATACCGGTCTTAAGAGCTTTTCTGTAAATTTTCCAGCTGCCAGGAGCGAAGATCATCCTCGCCCTTACCTTCTTACCCTTGACGATTCTGGCTGCTATAGCCAGATCATCATACCTTGAGTTGGCACATGAACCCAGGTTACACTGATCGATCTTGGTTCCCTCCACCTCTGATATTGGTTTGATAACGTCGAAGCCGTGGGGTAGTGCTACTTGGGGCTCGAGAGACGAAAAATCCTCTTCATAAAATTCATCATACACCGCATCTGGATCAGCGTGCGTAGGCCAGAACGGCTCATTACTCAGTGGAGTCGATGTGACATACTCCAGACATGTGCTATCAGGCTCGAATGGAGCGCACTTTGCGCCAAGCTCAACTGACTGGCAGGCTAATGTCAATCTACCGTCCATTCCCATGACATCTATAACTGGGCCTTTCCACTCAAGCGATTTATACTGAGCCATAGAAGACGTATACTTGCCAATCACATAGAGGAAGATATCCTTTGCCACAACACCATCTTGTAATTTACCGATACAATTGAACTTGATCGTCTCGGGAACTCGGAACCAGAGTTCACCAGTTAGGTAGATCCAAGCCGTTTCAACAGCACTTACAGGAGTCGCTAGTGCATTAACAGCCCCGCATGTTGTCGTATGAGAGTCTTTACCGCATACCAACATTCCTGGCCTTGCAAGCCCCTCTTCCGGTACCGTTGCGTGAGCTATGCCCGTGCTCACTTCATAAAGTTTCTTTATGCCATATCTTTTAACTAATTCTCGGGATACTTTATAATCCGCAACATCTTGAGGTTTTGCATGACACCCCTCGTGATCTCCCAGCATTATAGCAATTGCATCAGGATCCGCCATCTTTGGCAGGCCATCCGGTAGTCCTGCTTTAAGAACTTTATTGTGGACTTCAACCAATCCCCTTTCCAGATTATAATGCAAATCAATCTTAGCTGTAATGAAATCACCTGCCGGCATTTTTCTGAATTCATATTCCAAAACATAGGTTGTAATTTGTTAGGGGAATGGGGTAGAAAGTGTTCCTGAGAGAGGAGAATCCCATGTCCCAAAAGAGAGAAGGAAAGGAGAAAGTTCCTAACCCTGTCCTGAACTTGGAGGAGATTGAAAAAGCGAAAGGATTGTTATTACAACCATCTTCCAAACGCCGTCGTTTCCTCACTGCCGAGAAGAAGTTTGATCTCTTTGTGGAGAGTTGTCGATCTCCTGGGCGCGTAGGTGAAATGCTTCGGAGAGAGGGGCTATACCATACCGATTTGGCCCGGATTCGAGCTGTTGTAGAGGAAGGGGCGTTATCAGCCCTTCGTTCGGTTCGCCCGGGAAGGAATAAAAAGCCGTTGGTGCCTGCCGAGGCCCATGAGGCTCTTTTAAGAGAGAAGGAAGAGGTAGAGAAGGCGTTAGCTTCGTTGGCCATGGAGAACCAAGGCTTAAAAAAAGCTTGGCGTGGGGGTTCCAGGGGTCGTTGAGAGGGATTCGATTGGAGGCGCAGCAGAAGGAGGAGCTTTTGGAATTGTTCGATCAAGCCCGTGAGGTAGGGATGATCCAAGAACGTCTGGGGGCCCTGTTGGGATTGGAGAGACATCGCCTGAGCCGATGGCGTGTTCAGAAGATCAGGAGTTCCCTGCAGGACGGCCTTCCTGGTCCACGAGAAGCATCTCATCGTTTGCTTCCAGAGGAGCGAGACGCCTTCTTGGCGTTGGCCGCTCGTCAAGACCTGGCAGATGCTTCGGTTCCCGTGCTCTGTGCTTATGGGAGTGACACGGATGTGGTTCATCTGAGTCCTTCCACAGGATACCGGCTTCTGAAAGAGGCGCATCTCTCGGAGCCTCGGGGCAGTGCCCGGCACCGCAAGCCTTTGCCTCGAATTAACCATGATCTGGCTGTTTCGCCCAATCGCCTCTGGTGTTGGGATATCACCCCTTTGGCGACCTATACGCTGGGACTCTTCTTTTACCTCTATGCGATCCTGGATGAGTATTCGAGGTATATTGTGGCCTGGAGATTGGATTGGACGGTTCGAGCCCCTAGTGCGAAGGAGATGTTTAAAGAGGCGATCGATTCCCAACACATCCTGGATCTTCCGCAAGAACAACGGCCTCAGATCGTCAGTGACCGGGGAAGCACGATGAAGTCCAAGCTCTTGGGCCAGACGCTGGAACCGATCCATATGCTGCGCTCCTTTACTCGACCCAGCACCCCCACGGATAACCCCTTTATTGAATCCTTCTTCTCGACCTTGAAGGGCCATCCGACCTATCCGGGTCGATTTGAGACCTTTGAGGCGGCTCAGTCCTATTGTCTGAGCTTCTTTCCGTGGTATAATCATCGCCATCTTCATAGCACCATTGGATTTGTAACTCCTG
>JASEIE010000316.1 GCA_030024065.1 Thermodesulfobacteriota bacterium | reverse complement strand
TAGCCATGATGTATACGAGGGGTCCAAAGGTGGAGAATGAATACGATGTGAAACTGGTAAAACATGCGGCTCGCGTAGGAGCGGAACTGGGAGCAGATATCGTTAAGGTTCCCTACACGGGGTCTCCGGAGAGTTTCAAGGAGGTGGTGGAAGGTTGTTTCGTCCCTGTGGTGATCGCAGGTGGAGAGAAGATGGATACCGACAAGGATATTCTCAAAATGGTCAAAGGGGCTATGGAAGCAGGAGGTGCCGGGGTTTCCATCGGCAGAAATGTTTTTCAGCATAAAAATCCGCCCGGGATCCTTCAGGCCATCTCTAAGATTGTCCATGACGGCTTGAAGGTCGACGAGGTGATCGGAGATTTGGAGGAAAGAAGATGAAGGAGATCTGGGTAAAGGTTATACCATGGAGGGAGAATATTGCCCTGGCAGCCATGGAATGCGGAGTGGATACTCTCTGGATTGAACCGGGCAAGACCCAGGAGGTCAAAAAGATGGGTATCATCCAGACCGTAGCTGAAGACGGAGATTTAGTACTGGGTCGAGACGTCGTGGAAAAGGAGATTCGGGAGAAAAAGGATGAAGAAGAGATCCTCGCCATCAGCCTCTCGAAGAAGGTCGTGGTGAAAAATGGAGGCTGGAAGATTATCCCTCTGGAAAACTTGTTGAGCAGGACGAATAACCTCTTCGTTGAAATCAATGAACTCCACGAAGGCCGGACAGCTTTGGGAATTCTGGAGAAAGGGGTGGATGGAGTGGTCATCAACAATCCCGATCCAAAAATGATGAAGCATATCGTCCGGACACTTAAAGAAGAGAATGAAAAATTCGAGCTTGTACCGGTTAGGGTAAAGCGCATTGAACCATTGGGTCTTGGGGACCGGGTATGCGTGGATACCTGCTCTTCGATGACCTTGGGCGAAGGAATGCTAATAGGTAATAGCAATCAGGCCCTTTTCCTCATTCACTCTGAGAGCGTAGAAAACCCATTCGTGAACACCCGGCCATTCCGGATTAACGCCGGTCCTTTACATGCCTATATTCGTCTGGCCGAAGGAAAGACAAAGTATCTTTCGGAGATCAAAGCGGGTGATCGGGCGTTGGTCGTCAATTTTGAAGGTAAAACTTATCCCGCGGTGGTTGGAAGGGCTAAGATAGAAAAACGGCCCCTGGCGCTGGTGGAAGCTGAGGAGAACGGAAAGTGTTTCTCGGTCATCCTGCAGAATGCTGAGACCATCCGACTTACAGGGCCCGATGGAAAACCCGTTTCACTCGTAGATCTTAAAGTGGGTAGCGAAATTCTCGTTTACAGGGAAGAGGCAGGAAGACATTTCGGGGTTCGGATTGAAGAAACGATCATAGAGAGGTGAAAGAGTGGGGAAGATTTGTATTCCCATTGTGGAGACAACCATTGCGAAGGCCCTCAAAGCTATCGGAGAGGCTAACCGAATGGCTGACCTCCTTGAACTGCGGGTAGATTATTTAAGGAATCCAGTCTTAGGACGGTTATCATTTGGAGGAAAAAAACCATTCATCATTACGAACCGACGAAAGGAAGAAGGGGGTAGATACAGGGGTGATGAGAGAAGAAGGCTTGGGGTTTTGGAGGAGGCCATCGATTGGGGCATGGATTTTATCGATGTGGAGTTGGAAACCGAAAGATCGTTGCTTCACCGATTGATAAGAAATAAGAGAGAAACCAAAGTCATTCTTTCCTTTCACGATTTTAGAAAAACGCCTCCCCAACAAGAGCTGGAGAAGATGTGCGACCGGATGATCGAATTTGGGGCGGACATAGCCAAGATCGTCACCTTTGCCAGGTCCTATGAAGATAACCTTAAAATCCTATCCCTCATCCCTTATGCGAGGAAAAGGAAGCAAGGAATAGTGGCCCTCTGTATGGGAGAGAAAGGCAGGATGAGCCGTATCTTCGCCCCTTTGATGGGAGCGGCCTGGACCTATGGTTGCTTAAGGAGGAACCGGGTTTCGGCACCCGGGCAATTGACCGCCGAGGAGATGAAAGAGATCTGGAAGAGATTGAGATGATCGATGCCCAAACTGAGCTCTATGGAATCATTGGAAATCCGGTTAAACATAGCCTGAGTCCAATGATCCATAATCGAGCCTTCAGAAGAATGGGATTAAACGCCATCTATTTGGCCTTTGAAGTCAAAAACCTCAATGAAGCTATTGCCGGGATCAGAGGGCTGGGGATTCGAGGGGTGAGCGTAACGATCCCGTTTAAGACCGAAGTTGTTCCTTTCCTCGATGAGGTTGAAGGCATGGCAGAAAAGATTAAAGCAGTCAACACGATCGTCAATAAAGGGGGGAGGCTGATTGGATATAACACCGATTGGTGTGGGGCTCTGGAGGCAATGGAGGAGAAGGTCGATCTCAAAGGGAAGAGAGCCATCATCCTCGGAGCTGGTGGATCGGCCAGGGCGATTGCCTATGGACTGATCTTAAGGGGGTGTCAGGTGATCATTGTCAGCCGTTGCAAGGAGAAGGCAATCGAACTGGCAAAGGAGATGGGATGCCTCTATGGAGCCCAACCAAACGATCCGGAGGTGGATGTAATCATTAACTGTACACCTGTAGGGATGTATCCACTGGATGATCAAACCCTTTTGCCCAGAGAAGCCCTGAGGCGTGAAATGACCGTGATGGATGTCGTCTATCAACCGCTTCGAACAAGGTTTCTTCGAGAAGCAGAAGAGCGAGGTTGCAGAACGATCGATGGGCTGGAGATGCTTGCCCATCAGGGAGCGGCCCAACTTGAAATCTGGACAGGGATGAAACCGGAGATTATGGAGATCAAAGAAGATCTCTGTCAGGTCTTGGGGATAGAGATTAACCGAAAGAAGAACGATGATTGAGATCAGACCGCTACCTCATCTTGATGCAACAGTGACGATCCCAGGATCAAAAAGCTTTACCCACCGGGCTCTCATCGTCTCTGCCTTGGCGGATGGGGAGTCTGTTTTAATCCATGGACTGCGAAGCGAGGATACGGAATATACAGCCCAAGCACTGGAAAGACTCGGGATTCAAATCTTTTGGGAGGGAGATCTGTTGCATGTTTTGGGAGAAGGGGGGAGGCTGAAGGGAGAGGAAGAAAAAATTTATGTTGGAAACTCCGGGACCTCCATGAGGTTTTTGACAGCGCTGGTTGCTTTAAAAAAAGGGCGTACCCTGTTGGATGGAAGTGAGCGGATGAGGAAGCGACCGGTCGCAGACCTGTTAGACGGTTTGAGGGCATTAGGCGTCAAAGCCTATTTTAGAGATGGAAATGGCTGCCCTCCAGTGATCATAGAATCCCGGGGACTCCATGGAGGAAAGGCAAAGATCAGGGGCGAGGAGAGCAGTCAATTTCTATCAGCTCTCCTCATGGTGGCTCCCTATGCCGTGGAAGATGTGTATGTGGAGATAACAGGTCACCTAACTTCCAGGCCTTACGTAGACATCACTTGTGATGTGATGTCCGCCTTTGGCGTGGAGGTTCAGAGCGAAGGGTATCATTCTTTTTTTGTGCGGGCAGGACAGCGCTATCAACCCCGGCAATACCGGATTGAAGGGGATGCCTCTCATGCCTCGTATTTCTTTTCAGCAGCCGCAGTCACCGAGGGAAGGGTAAGGGCTGAAGGATTCTCTTCCGATTCTTTTCAGGGCGATGCAGGTTTTCTTAACATCCTTGAAAAGATGGGATGTATGGTTTCCCGTGGAGAGGGCTGGGCAGAAGTTCGGGGAGGAGAGCTGCGTGGGATAGAGGTGGATATGAATGAGATGCCCGATCTCGTTCCAACTCTGGCCGTCACTGCGGCCTTTGCCAAGGGCCAAACCCTGATTCGTAATATTGGCCATCTCCGCCTCAAGGAGTCAGACCGGATCGCGGCATTGGCGAGGGAACTGATGAGAATGGGTGTTCATGTTGAAGAGGGAGAAGATTGGCTGAGGATTGAAGGAGGAGAACCTCAGGGTGCGGAAATTGATTCCCATGACGATCATCGCATCGCCATGAGCTTCGCCATCGCCGGATTGGCTATTCCTGGGGTAAAGATCAAAGGAGAACGGTGTGTAAATAAATCCTTTCCAGGGTTTTGGGAAACGTTCCGGAGACTCTACTTATGAATATCGCCTTGATTGGATATCGATGTGCCGGGAAGAGCGAAGTGGGTTGCAAGCTGGCTTCTCATCTGCAGATGCGGTTTGTGGACACAGACCACCTCATTGAAGAGGCTTATGGTGAAAGGATTAGCCATATCGTGGAATCCTGTGGCTGGGACCATTTTCGAGCCTTAGAGAAGGGGGTGATCTCAGAAATCTCAAACCTCGACCATCAAGTCATTGCAACGGGTGGAGGGGTCGTGCTCGATCCTGAAAATGTCATGTCCCTGAGAAAGCGAGGTCTGATCATCTGGCTGAAGGCAGATCCCCAAACCCTTCTCAAAAGGATGGAAAAGGATCCTCGAAACTCTTTTCAGAGACCATCGCTGACGGGCAAAGGGACGCTTGAAGAGTTAGAGGAGGTGTTGACCTTCCGGAACTCCCAGTATGAAAAGGCCTCAACCGTTCAAGTCGATACCTCAACCCTCAATGTGGAGATGGTGTTGGAGGCCTTGTTATCCATCGTTGAACAACAGGGGAGGATTTAAATGGGAGGAAATTCATT
>JASEIE010000315.1 GCA_030024065.1 Thermodesulfobacteriota bacterium | reverse complement strand
CCTCTTCATAGAGCCCCGTGGTTAAATAGTGTCTCAAAATTCAATCCAAGACAGTGTTAGCCATAGATTTGTGGTTTACATGAAATAGTAAACACTTTTCAAAAAAAGAAAAGAGGTCTTTACCCTATAAGATGGGGCAATAACACCTCAATTTATCTCAGATTTATCCCTATTTGTCGAAAAGGGAAAACTCATCCGTTAGAAGGATGGGAAAGAAGGGGGTTATGGGTCCTGGGGGAAGTACGGAAGACGAGTAATCTTCAGACCGTGATGATGCCTTTGCGTAAGGCATATTTAACTAAATCGGTGCGATTGTGGATATCCAGTTTAGACATAAGGTTAGTCTTATGTCCCTCTACCGTTTTAATGCTAATGACTAGCATATCAGCTATTTTGCGAGTCGTATATCCTTCTGCTAAAAGCTTGAGTATTTCCCTCTCCCGGTCTGTCAGTTGATTGAAAGGATCTTGCTCTTTTCTTAGATGGGCTCCCAGTTGATAATCTTCAACTAAGAATTTGGCTGCAGATGGAGATAAAAAGGATTCTCCACGGTAAACGGAGCGAATACCAGAGGCGAGCTCTGACGAAGTGGCTGTTTTGCTAATAAAACCGCTGGCTCCAGATTCGATAGCTGAAAATACATACTCCTTGTCGTCGTATTGTGTGAGAACCAGGATTTTTACTCCAGGGAATTCCTTGTGTATTCGACGTGTTGCTTCCAACCCATTCATGTGGGGCATCGCTATGTCTATAAGCATTACATCGGGCATAAGTTTTTTGACCTTCTCCAATGCTTCACTTCCATTAGAAGCTTCACCTGCGACTTCTATATCTTTGGCTAACCCCAACAAGGTACAAATGCCATCACGCACAACAGTATGGTCATCAACTACCAGAACCCTTATCTTCGGCATAGTTCGTGCTCCTGACTACTGGAACCTTGGCGATGGCTTTCGTTCCTTTTCCAGATTGGGACTCAACATAAGCCTCACCCCCTACTGCTGCTACTCTCTCTCTCACACCAAACAGACCTGCACCACGCCCATCCTTTTCAATGCGGGTGATCTCGCTGACATTGAATCCCTTTCCATCATCTTCAATACGTAAAATACACTCGCTTTTGTTGCATTCCAAGCTGATCATAGCTTTTTTCGCCTCAGAATGCCTCACAATATTGCTCATGGCTTCCTGTGCGACGCGGAAAAGAGTCAATTCAGTTTCAGCAGATAACCGTTGCTCCATTCCTTTAAATTCTGTCGTAACATGAACACCTTTCGAAGCGAGATTCGTCTCAGCAAGATTTCGAATAGCGGCAGGCAGTCCTAATGTATCTAATAGAGTGGGACGAAGTTCCCTTATCAGTCTGGATACTTCAGCATGTGCCTGAACTGCTATATTGTGAGTCCTTTTTGCCATTGCCTTTATCTCAGGATCTTTGACATTCCCCATTTCCATCATTTCGATAAGCGCTTGTAGATTAAGTGTCAGGGCGGTAAGCTGTTGACTGGTTTCATCATGTAGATCTCTGGCAATCCTTTTTCGTTCCTCTTCCTGGATGGTAATCATTTGCCTAATCAGTGTTTGGTATCTTTTCCTGGATTCTCTTAACCTTTCATACAGCTTTGCCTGTTCGATGGCTGTGCCAAGTTGATCCCCGATTGAGCCCAGAAGGTACATATGATCTTTAGTGAAGTGCCGCACCATAGTGCTAGCGATATTCAGCACCCCCAGGATCTTGTCTTTTGCCCGAAGAGGAACGCTTAGGAATGCTTTCAAACCTTCCGTCTTTATTAAATCAGGACGGGCAGCACTGGGTTCCGAGGAGATGTCCTCTAACAGTATGGCCCTGCCATTTTGAGCTACCTTTCCAGCAATTCCCTCACCGAGTTTGAAACGCATCTCCTCGGCGTATTTGGCAGAAAGCCCATGGTAGACAAAGTAGGATAGGGTCTTTGTTTGCTCATCTAAAAGCATAACGCCCCCAGTAACCCCGTGCATAATCTCAAGCACACTATTCAAGCCAACCTTAAGAATAGCTTCCAGATCCCAGAGGCCACTGATCGCTGCTGAGACACGGCTCAAAGCGATCAGCTCATCCGCTCTGCTCTTGGACTCTTTCTCTGAATCGTGCCCGTTTGAATGAGAGTCCGCTGAGTTGAAAAATGAAAAAGATTTACTGTCTTCCCCTTTCATCCCTAGCCTTTCTATGCTGAAATCATTTTTCCAACTTACGAATCCTACTATTTAAATTGAACATATAGGATATCCTGATTTCTGTCAATCTAAAGAGGCGAAGATTAATGTCTTATGATGAAAAAAGTTTTAAAGGATTCGTATTTTTTCTCACCGATGCCTTTTACATTTTTTAATTCTTCAACCGATCGGAATCTTTTTCTCCTTTCCCGGTAGGTCACGATCTCACGGGCTAAGGACTCTCCAATTCCGGGGATCAAACAGAGGTCCTCAATGGAGACTCGGTTGAGATCAAGGGGGATGGAGAAGACGAGAAGTTTGTTGGCTTCCATTCTGCCTATTTTTATTCTGATCAGATGTTGCTTAATCTCCTCCATGCTCTCCTTTAGTAAAGGCCCCTCGCCCTGCTCCCTCTTTCCGTGGGGGAGAGGGGAGAGGTGAGGGGGAATAGGGAGGAATTTGGGAGAATCCTTTAAGATGGTGAGCAGGGTTCCTGATTCTAAGACTTCAGAGGATGAGGGTGCATCAAGCTGAGTGGTTTCCTTAAACCCTCCTGCCCTATCGATGGCATCCTTTAAAGTGGGTGTATTTTGAAAAATATAGATGCCAGGATTCCCGACTTCTCCTGAAACCTCAATAACCCATTCTTTGATGATTTCCTCCGAAGAAGAGGAGGGATGGTAATAAAATTTAAAATAGATGGCAGTGAGGGTGAGAAGAGCTAAGACGAAGAGGATCTTCTGCTGACCGATTGAGAAGTATTTCATGATTTCAGATTTTAGATTTTCAATCTGCTATCTGCGATCTGCGTTCTGCTATCTATTCTGTTTCTTCTTTCAGGAGTTTGTAGTCGATGGAGTCGACGAGGGCCTGCCAGCTTGCCTGGATGATGTTTTCGGAGACCCCAACCGTTCCCCACTTCGATTCTCCATCGCCCGATTCGATGAGAACTCTGGTCTGAGCCGCGGTTCCGTCCTTGGTGGTAAGGATCCTTACTTTGTAATCCAGAAGTTTCACTTCTCTTAATTCGGGATAAAACTTCTCCAGGGCTTTTCGGATGGCGTTATCCAAGGCATTCACCGGTCCGTTTCCCATGGCGGCGGTGTGTTCCACCTGATCTCCCACCCGGACCATGATGGTAGCCTCTGAGACGGGAAACTCTTCATCGGTCTTCTTCTCGACAATCACCCGGAACCCGATGAGTTCGAAAAACCTTTTATGCTGTCCAAGGGCCTTCTTGATGAGGATTTCAAAAGAGCCTTCCGCCCCTTCATACTGAAAACCCTGGTTCTCCAGCCGCTTCAACTGGTCGAGGATCTCCTTAACCTTTGGATCCTTGCTCTCGAAATCGATTTTGAATTCGGCCGCCTTGTAGAGAATATTCGATTCTCCGGAGAGATCGGAGATGAGGACCCTCTGACGATTTCCGACCTGTTCAGGCTGGATATGTTCATAAGTGAGGGGGCTCTTCCGGATGGCGCTGACATGAACGCCACCTTTATGAGCGAAGGCGCTGTCCCCCACATAGGGCAGGTATTTTTGATGGGGGAGATTGGCCAATTCTGAGACGAAACGGGAGACCTCTCTGATTTTTTTCAACTGATCGTCGGTAATACAGTCGATCTTCATCTTCAACTTGAGATTGGGGATGATGGAACAGAGGTTGGCATTTCCGCATCGTTCGCCATAGCCGTTGATGGTTCCATGGACCATACGGATGCCTTCCCTGACCGCAAGGAGCGTGTTGGCCACAGCCATTTCCGTATCGTTATGGACGTGGATTCCGAAAGGCACAGCAATCTTCTTCCCCACCTCTTTGATGGTGGATTGGATTTCATCAGGAAGCGTCCCTCCATTGGTGTCACAGAGAACGATCCAATCGGCCTTTGCCTCCTGGGCCATCTTCAGTGTGGAAAGGGCATAGGAGGGATTTTTTTTGTATCCGTCAAAGAAATGTTCTGCGTCAAAAATGACCTCTGAGACCTGACCCTTAAGGAATCGAATCGATTGGTGGATGATTTCGAGATTCTGATCGAGGGTGATATTTAATGCCTCAAGGGGGTGAATGTCCCAGGACTTTCCGAAGATGGTCACCACCTGCGTTTCCGCCTGGATTAAAGCCTGGATATTAGGATCGCTCTCGGGTGAAGCCCCTGCCCGACAGGTACTTCCAAAGGCCACCATTTTTGCCTGGGAAAGGGGAACGGATTTAATCTCCTTGAAAAATTGAAGGTCCTTCGGGTTGGACCCCGGCCAACCCCCTTCGATATAATGGACGCCCAAATCATCCAGTTTTTGGGAGATCCGGACTTTATCCTCTAAGGAGAAAGCGATATCTTCGGCCTGAGAACCATCGCGTAGCGTCGTATCGTAGATCTTGATCGATTGCTTGCTCAAAAGGATAACCTCGCCATGGAAAAATCATTGCAAAATTAGCAATGCAAAATTAACAATTGTCAATGGTGATAAAAATATCTTGCACT
>JASEIE010000314.1 GCA_030024065.1 Thermodesulfobacteriota bacterium | reverse complement strand
CTTCAGACCTAACCACGAGGGCGCCGGTTTTAGAAAGGAATGTCCTCGCCGCCTCTCTGGATGAGGGAGCGGTGGTCAAGGAAAAGAGTATGATCGCATCCTCTCTTTCGCTTATCATCTGAACCTGCGAAGGCCGGTTATGGATCTTCCACCTGACAGGCACTGGAAATTGAAACCGGAGAACAGGGTGATAAAATATATGATCTTCCACATATCCCTGGAGCGGATCGTCCCCATATACGAGACCGTCTATCTCTCTTAAATATTTTTCTCGATTCACCTTCGGGTCTTTCAGTTCGTGTCTCTTCTGCCACTCTTTTGCTCTCAACCGCACAGCCTGAACACGGTCCTCTGGACTGGGATGGGTGG
Source organism: Thermodesulfobacteriota bacterium (assembly GCA_030024065.1). The sequence goes on along the minus strand of JASEIE010000314.1, from coordinate 4,344 downwards.
AAAACCAGCCCGGCAGTCCACTTCGGTCTGAACCCGGATTCATCCTCTCCAGTGTTTCGAAAAAGCTGGCCAACTGTGCCGCATCATAGCCTGCCTTGCTCGAATAGGCTATGGCTAAATCATCCGCTTCTCTTTCATTATCCCTGCTGAACCGTAGAAAGAGCATCCCCACGCCGAGTTGGGCCACATTCATCAGGACAGGCGAATCAGTCAAGATCGATCCCACTCCCAACCCCAGTTGGGCAAGCTGGGCTTTACTGTACTGCTGTGCAGAATGGCGGGCTGCGATGTGACCAATCTCATGCCCCATCACGCCGGCCAGTTCATCCTCGCTGTTCAGAGCAGATAGAATTCCCCGGGTAAAGTAGATATAGCCTCCAGGCACTGCAAAGGCGTTTAAGACCGATGCATCCACGATTTTGAAATGGTAGGTCAGGTGGGGTCGGTGGGAGATTTTCCCTAATCGCTGGCAGATACCGTTGAGATAGGCCGTCAACTTCGGATCCTCATAGATGCCGTATTGGCGTACGATCTCGACATCTGTTTCCCCACCCAGACTGATCTCATCTCTCTCACTTAAAAGCATCAACTCCTGTTTGCCCGTCACAGGATTGACCGCACATGACGGAATGAAGAGGAGGAGGCATAGAAGTAAGGATGTGACCATCATCCATCTCATATCTTTTTCTTCCATAGCGCTTTTCTGATAACAATTATTATACACCATATTCCGAAAAATAGACATTAATATTGACTTCTTCTCTCCCCTCCCTTGAGAGACTGTGTCGTAATTCACCGTTCGCCCTGAGGCTCTCGAAGGGACGAACGGTTCGCTCAGGACAGGCCCTGTCGAACCATAAACGGACTTGTGACACAGTCTTCCAAGGGGGGGAAGTTATTAGGTTTGATCTTTCGAGTGTCTATTTTTGTGATATTGGTCTATCTGGTAAACTCCCCTGAGTTCGTATATAATGACTCAACAATCCAATCGGACATGAGGTGATTTCCCTGGCATGTTGACTAAAAGAGGCAGTGGCATCCTCCTTCATATTACTTCGCTTCCATCTCCTTTCGGGATCGGTGATTTAGGTCCATGGGCTTATCAGTTTGCTGACTTTCTGGCTCGAACAAAGCAGAGCTACTGGCAAATATTACCCCTCAACCCCACGGACCAGGCCTTTGGAAATTCTCCTTACAGCTGTCCTTCCGCCTTTGCAGGGAACACGCTCCTCATCAGCCCTGAACTTCTGGTCCACTCAGGATTCCTTAAAAAAGAAGAGATTGAAAACCCTCCCCCTTTTCCATCTGAACGTTGCGACTATGCCTCTGTGATCCCTCATAAAACAGAGTTGCTCCAGCGCGCCTATGAATCTTTCAAAACAGACGGAGGAGAGAGAGAACCCTACGAAATATTTTGTAAAGAGAACCAGGAGTGGTTAGAAGACTTTGCCCTCTTCGCTGTGACCAAAAATCATTTTCATGGAAAAGCATGGGGAGAGTGGGAAAAGGACCTGAGGGATAGGGATTTAAATCACCTGGAGAAGATAAAGAAAAATGTTCAGGATGAAATTGAGCGTGAAAAATTTCTGCAATACCTCTTCTTTAACCAGTGGCGCTCTCTTAAGGACTACTGCAACAAGAAAGGGATTCAATTTGTCGGGGATATTCCCATCTATGTCAACTATGACAGCGCCGATGTTTGGACCCATCCGGAGCTCTTCAATCTGGATGTAGAGAAACGACCGCTATCGGTCGCTGGCGTCCCTCCCGACTACTTCAGCAAGACCGGACAGCTCTGGGGAAATCCGACTTTCCGCTGGGACATACTTCAAAAGACGGGCTACGGATGGTGGCTCCATCGCATTTCCCATAATCTCCGTCTTTTTGATATTCTGCGCATTGATCATTTCCGGGGTTTTGTCGCCTTCTGGGAAATCCCCTCCGTGGAGACAACAGCGATCAACGGAAAATGGGTTGAGGCTCCTGTCGTCAACTTCTTTACTGCCCTTCTTAAAAATTTTCCTGTTCATTCCTTCATTGCTGAGGATCTGGGAGTCATCACACCTGATGTGAAAGAGGTGATGCGGAGGTTCGGATTTCCGGGCATGCGTGTCCTTCAATTTGCCTTTGGTGAGGACCAACCCGACCACCCCTATCTGCCCCATAACTTCATCCCCGATACGATTGTCTATACAGGGACCCATGACAATAATACCGCACGGGGATGGTTTAAAAACGAGGCCACCCTTCAGGAGAAAAAAAGAATATTCCGGTATTTAGGAAAAGAGGTTTCCGCCGAGCAGTTGCCTGTCGAATTCATTCGCCTTGTAATGATGTCGGTCGCAAATACCGTCATCATCCCATTGCAGGATATTTTGTGTTTGGGAGAAGAGGCGAGGATGAATCGTCCATCCACGCCTTTTGGAAATTGGGAATGGCGGTTTCAGCCGGATCAACTCACCTTTTCCCATACGGAACTGCTCCTTGAATTGACTGAAACTTATGGAAGGGCTTCTGGTGATTAATTTCGATTTCGTCTTACACAAGTAAGGATTCTTTTTCCAATTTCCAATTTCCCTTTTCCTATTTCCCTTTTTCTATAAATTCCTTCAGGGTCATCGTTTTATAACTCCCGGAGGCAATATATTTAAGGATGACCAGAAATAATTTTGGATTGACATAACCGGGGATGTTGGTGATCTTTGACCCATCCGGCTCAAGGAACCAGGAGGTGGGAAGGCTCCTCACATAATAGGTGGAGGCAGTCTTTTTCTCTTTGTCTACATCGACTCGAATGGGGATGAAATTCTCATTTAAAAATTTGGCGATTTCGGGTTGGATGAAGGACTCCTCCTCCATCTTCTTGCAGAACGGTCACCAATCAGCATGAAAATTGAGGAAAATCTTCTTGTTCTCCGCCTTCGCCTTCTTTAACCCGTCCTGATAGGACAGCCACTTGATCGGTTCGGCCTGGACCAAAGCGGGAGACAGTAGAAGAAAAATGAGTAGTACAATAGATTTCTTCATTTTTATCTTCCTATGGAGCCGGCGGGGGGATTTGAACCCTCGACCTACTGATTACGAATCAGTTGCTCTACCACTGAGCTACGCCGGCTCTCACTTCAATTCTAATAACCTATTGATTCCTATTTATCATTTTTTTGCATGGCCGTCAATCTCCGTTAAATTGCGGGCAGCGATCCAAATTATTCACTTGCCTTTTTTAACAGTTCGAATTTAGAATGAAAAAGCCATTGAGCCGTTGATCCTTCTGGAGCCGCTGCATTGAAAAGATTTATCCTCTCCCTTCTCATTACCGTTGGAATCATCCTGGTCCTGTTCACCCAGATCTCGATCAAAGACCTTTATCATCTTCTAATAAATATTGATCCGTACTGGGCTGTTTTGGGATCAACGGCCTACCTTCTCGCCATCTTCCTCCGGGCGTTAAGATATCGATGGTTGATTCACTCCAGGGAAATCCTCCTCCCAGATCTTTTTAAAATCAGCGTCTTCTATCATCTATCCCTTATGGTCCTTCCTTCCAAGTTCGGGGAACTCTCCTATCCATATTTTTTAAACAGACTGAGCGGATTGAGCATGACGGAAGGTCTGGCCTCTCTGATCGCATCGAGGGTCTATGATTTCTTTATCGTCCTGATCATCTTTTTATTTGCCATCATCGGATTCCAGAGCTTTCTCCAGATTAACCTGCCCTTAATCATCCTCTTCTCCATTCTTCTGATCCTTTCCATCCTGGTTGCCTTCTTCCATATGAGTAGCTTCCTGAGATGGAGTTCCATTCTTCTTGGGAAAATGGCGGAGGGGACAAGGTTAAAAAATAGCAAAACCGTCCATTGGGTTCAAAGAAAAATCCACGAGATGGCGGAAGACTTCTATGCGATCAAAGCCAGAAAAACCTATTTCTCGGTGAGCCTGGCAAGCCTGGGATCATGGATAATGATCTTCTATGTGTTTTACGCTTTTCTGAGAGCATTCGGGATTAAAGTTTCATTTTTAAAGGTCGTGTTCGGATCAACCATTGCGGTCATCGCCAATGCCTTGCCGATCAGCGGGCTTGGAAACTGGGGAACACTCGAGGCAGGATGGGCGGCCGGGTTTCTCATCGTTGGACTTTCCAAAGAAGAGGCCATCGCCACCGGTTTCGGGGTTCACATTTTGATCTTTCTGGTCTGCGCCATCACTGCTCTCATCTGCTGGGGCTCCCTTAATCTATCCGGACAGGGACAGAAACAATAAAGCCCTCCCCCTTGTTAAAGAACAAGCAAGTCGTTTCGACTCGAAACCGAGAGGAGGGCTTCCGGGATAATGACTGCATCAGAG
>JASEIE010000313.1 GCA_030024065.1 Thermodesulfobacteriota bacterium | reverse complement strand
CTTCGGATTGAAGATAACTGCCCCAGTCTTTTCATCCTGGATGACAGCGCCTCTTGCCTTTCCCTCCGCCACCTCTTTACAGGGAGGAGAGACACAGTGCCTGCACTGATCAGGGAAGAAATACCATTTCGGTTCTCCTCCTGGAACCTCCACCTCATTAAATCTCACCAATTTGAATGTGGAAGCAGAGAGGTCAGCAGGATTCTGGTGGTTTCCTCTCTGAAGGGTCTTCGTCCCAGGGTTTTTATTCCACTGTTTACATGCGATCTGACAACCTCTACATGCGGTACATTTCGTTGTATCTATAAAAAAGGATTTATCTGCCATTTATGTCACCTCCTTTAGCTTTTCGCTGTCTTTTTGGCCGGTCCCGCCGCCATTTTTCTAACGTTGGCCATGAATGCTTTTGATTCAGGTATCATGGTATTTGGATCCCCAACAGTAGGTGTCAGTAAGTTTGCACTTTCCCCACCATCCTTTGGGTGGAGCCAGCCAAAATGCCATGGTACTCCTATCTGATGAATCGTTTGGCCAGCGACATTGAAGGGTTTTAAACGGAAGGTGACAATGGCCACAGCTTCTAATTTGCCTCGCCGGGTTTCAACGATCACCCTTTCACCGTTTTTAATGCCTCTCAATTTGGCAAGTTCAATACTCATCTCACAAAACACCTGAGGTTCAGCCTCAATCAGCCAGGGTAGCCATCGAGTGAGAACTCCTGTCTGCCAGTGTTCCGTGACCCGATAGGTGCTGCAAACAAAGGGATATTTCGGATCACAGGTGGCAAACGTATCAAGGCCTCCTTCAAAAATTTTGATGACCGGATTGATCCTCTGGTTGGACATCAGGTTCTTCTCGATAGGGCATTCCAGAGGCTCGTAATGTTCAGGAAAAGGACCGTCATTTAAACCGGGGCCGAAGAGTGACGCGACTCCATCAGGTTTCATGATGAATGGATAGGCTCCATTTGTGCCCATGGGTGGAACAGCATTATCCGGCACATCCCCAATCCATTTCTTTCCTTCAGTATCCCATTTAAGGAGCGGCCTTTTAGGATCGCGAGGGTTTCCATCCAGGTCGACGGAAGCCCGGTTATAGATGATCCTCCGATTAAGCGGCCAGCACCATGACCACTCCGGATAAAGACCCAATCCAGTCGGATCTGTCTTCTTTCGCCGTGCCGCCATGTTTCCAGCTTCGGTATAACTGCCGGAATAGAGCCAGTTGCCGCAAGAGGTCGTTCCATCATCTTTCAGACCAACAAAATTAACCATTAATTTGCCTGTTGTAAGATCGTAACCATTGATTTCTTTTGCCACCTTATGGATATCGAAGTGGCTGCCGGTTTCATAGTCCCACTTCAAGTTTAAAATCGGTTCCGGGAAAGCTCCCTTATCCTTCTCGTAGAGGGCCCGGACTTTTTTAAACAACTCATACATGATATCGCCATCGGGTATGGCCGCTCCAGGAGGGTTTGCGGCTTTATTACGCCACTGCATCCAACGGCCGCTGTTACTGATGCTTCCCTCTTTTTCTAAGAAGGCGGCACAGGGCAATTGGAAGACCTCTGTCTTGATCTTCTTTGGATCCATGCCGGGCCCCTTCCAGAAGGATCCTGTTTCGCTGTCAAAGACATTGACATTGACCATCCAGTCAAGTTTCGTCAATGCCTGACGAACTTTCCCGGCATGAGCGCTCGAACAAGCCGGGTTCATCCCCCATGAAAAGAAGCCCGTGAAGGTTCCTTTGAACATTTCATCAAAAAGATTCAACCAGGAAGCATCCTGGCCTGGATCGAGCTTGGGCATCCAGGCGTATCCAAAGTCGTTCTCTTTGGTTGCCTTTTCTCCATACATCGATTTTAAAAGACTGGCCAGGTATTTGGGACGATTTTTCCACCAGTTGACACTTCTCGGGTCCTTGGAGGCAGGCGTTGTCTTGTTATAATCTGCAAGAGTTGGCCACTGGGATCGAGGTGTGGGCAAATATCCGGGGATGATGTGGAAGAGCAATGCCTGGTCGGTTGACCCCTGGACATTCGATTCGCCGCGAAGCGCATTGACCCCGCCCCCGGCAATTCCCATATTTCCGAGAAGATCTTGAATGATGGCCATGGTTCGAATATTTTGAACCCCTACGGTATGCTGTGTCCATCCCATGGCATATAAGACAGTACCAGCCTTGTCCGACGTATAGGTTGAACCATAGGCTTTATAGACTTTTTCCAGATCTGCCGTGGGAGTTCCAGTGATTTCTGAAACTTTCTGAAGCGTATAACGCGAATAATGTTTCTTTAAGAGCTGGAAGACACAGCGTGGATCCTGGAGGGTCATGTCCCTCTTGGGAATTCCCTGTTCATCTTTTTCCAATGCCCAGGTCGATTTATCATAAGCCCTTTTCGCAGAGTCGTAGCCCGAAAAAAGGCCGTCATTGAAGCTATATTTTGGATTTACGATAAAGGAAGCATTGGTATAGTTCTTGACATAGAACTCATCATACACGTTGTTGTCAAGGAGATACTTGATCATCCCTCCCAGAAAGGCAATATCTGTTCCTGAACGAAGTCTTACGAATATATCGGCCTTCGTCGAGGTCCGTGTGAATCGGGGATCTACGTGGATGAAGGTAGCCCCTTTGTCCTTTGCCGCCTGGATCCATTTGAAAGAGACAGGGTGATTCTCAGCAACGTTTCCACCCATATTCAGAATAACATTGGCGTTTCGAAAATCGATATAATGATTGGTCATTGCACCGCGTCCGAACGACTCTGCCAGAGCCGCTACAGTGGCGCTGTGTCAGATACGGGCCTGGTGTTCGATGTATACAAGGCCTAATGATCTCAGAAATTTCTGATAAAGCCAGCATTCCTCGTTATCCATGGCGGCACTTCCCACGGAGGCAATGCCGTTGGTCCGGTTCACCACCTGACCAGCCGCGTTTTTCTCCACGAAGCTCGCGTCCCTGCTCTTCTTAATATTCGCTGCAATTTTCTCTAAGGCCCATTCCCATTTCACCTCTTTCCAGGTGTTGCTGTAAGGGGCCCGATAGAGGACTTTCTGGAGACGATTCGGGTTAACCGCAATCTGATAACTGGATGCACCTTTGGCACAAAGGGCTCCTTCATTGATGGGGTGATCAGGGTCTCCCTCAGCATTGATCACTTTCCCATTTGCATCGGTGTGGACGATGATTCCACAGCCGACCGAACAGTAACAGCAGACCGTCGTGGTCTCTTTTGCCCCTTTAATCCGGAGCTCCTGGGCATAGGATTCTATTGGCGAAAGATCGAATCCCAGGCCGCCCATCACGGTCCCTGCGGCTGTGGCGCCAGAAATCTTTAAGAAACTTCTTCGCGTAATCTTCATAGCCAATTATTCACCTTCCTTTCTTAAAATTTTTGAAACGGGAATCTTATTCACCCCCCCCTTCAACCCGTTTGGAAATTTAATAGGAATAAGGTATTTAGATGATAGCAAAACCTTGTGAAAGGTAACACAATTAAATTATTTGTCAAGAAAAAAAATGCAAATGACAACTTGTTTTGATGGGCGTTAGCAAAAAAAATAGATTGATATTCTAAGTTGTCTATGATATTGAAGAATTTAAATTGATCAGGAGGGTGGAAACCAAGATGGATAAAGAGCTGATGGAATTTTTTGAGCAGAGGTTAATGGTTTTTGCCAAAAGGGATGACGTGGAGAAACTGAGACAGGAAACCAGCGCAAACTTTCGTAAATTAAAAGAGGAGAATAAGGAGCTTATCCTCGGATGGATCGAGGGAATTAAAGCGGAGATGGAAGGATTGAGAAAGGAAGCCAGAGTGGATATCGGTCCCATCCGCGAGGATATAAAAGAAGAAATGAAAAAACTCGAACTGAAGATTCAATCTACGCTCCTCCAGTCGATTCAATCGATAGAGTCATCCCTCCAGAAGATGAAAGAGGAGACCAACTCATCCATCCACCAGTCCAAGCAGGAGTTAGGTTCAAATCTTCAGGCAACGAGAGAAGAAACAAGTGCCACCATTCTCCAATCAAGGCAGGAGATGGCTTCAAGCCTCCAATTGATCAGGGAAGAGGGGAGAGCCAACCTCGCTCAATCGGGAGAGGAGACAAAAGTTGAACTCAACCGGTTAGGAGAAGGAGTGGGGAACCTGAGCGATCAGATCCGGAAGACGACCGAAGAGATCATGGCATTGAATGAGAAGATCAAAGAAGGGTTTAATGAGGTGAGAGAGGAGTTAGGTTCGATGATTAAGTTCTCTTATGCCGATCTGGAGAAGCGGTTCGGCACTCTGGAGGCCCGCGTCAAAGCCCTCGAAAAACTGGTTTTGCCTTAACATAAGTTATTAACGATTCGATCTGTTGAAAAGACGTTTTGCCTTTAAAAGGTATTCAATGTCCTGTTGATCTTTAACATTTGGCTTCCTAACCTTTTTTAGTCGGATCAGATCATCAATTGAAGGGATTCGGAAGCTGACTTTTGCTCTTACATCCTTCTTGAGAATCGAGTTGCCATAGCACCCTTCAAATTCAATCGTCTCATTCTCAATATTCTTAACGCTCCTCTGGAAAAAGAGATCGTACTTCTTCGTCCCTGAGAATCCCGTGACGATGGGTCTCTTTGTGTCAGGAGGATAGGAGAGTTCAAAATCGAGTTTCTCCGAAAGAAGTGATAAAGCCTTTTTCTTATCTTCCGGGTGGAGCCAAATATCATGGTCTGCTGTCAGGACAG
>JASEIE010000312.1:3329-4749 GCA_030024065.1 Thermodesulfobacteriota bacterium | reverse complement strand
AGATCAGAAGGACATTCATCAAACCTCTCTTTTTTTACTAATTTAAAACTTAATTGAGGACTTGTCAATTTAAAGTGTAATGAGGGTCAGGTCTATAATATACGACTCACCTTATCGGTCGTTTAAAGCGGTGGGGTCATTCCTTTTCCGAGAAATCGGTGGAGAAAAAAGAGGGGGATCAGCACAGAGAGGATAAGGATCGTCCCATAGGCCGAGGCAGGCCCGAAGTCCCCACTGCCAACGTATTGAAAGATTTGAATGGTCATCGTTGACCAAGGCCCATAGTAGAGAATGATGGTAGAGCTCAACTCGGCCAGGGTGGTTACCCACATGATAATCGCTCCTGCCGCAATCCCCGGTAACATGACAGGGACGACCACCTTCAAGAAAGACCTGACAGGAGGAACGCCTAAATTAATGGAGGCTTCTTCTACCGACGCATCAATCTGGTGGAGGATCGAGGAGGTCGTTTTAATGGAGAATGGAACTTTCCTGATGAAATAGGCCAGAACCAGGATCATCCATGTCCCTGTCAAGACGATTCTTCCCTTATTGTAAGTTGCGGCAAGGGCAATACCTAAGACTGTTCCCGCAATAATCAAGGGCAGGATCATCAGCAGATCCAGGAGATAAGTAACAGGCCCCCTTTTCCGAACCACCAGGTAACTCACCGCCAAACCGAAGACGATCCCGATCAGAGTCGCCACGGTGGACAGAAAGAAGGAGTTGAAGATGGGGCGGGGGGCGATATGGAGCGCCTGAGTCAAATTCTTTAAACTGAATTGTCCGAAATACATGACGGGGCCTTGAGTCTTGGTCACAGATGAAATAAGGACGACCAAGAAGGGAAAGAGGGCCAGAAAAAGAATAGAGACACAGAAAAACCACATGCAAAACGTTGGAAAGGGCTTCACTCTCCTGATCTCCGGGGGCCTCAAGGAGGACATGGAGTAGCTTTTTCTCTCGACCCAGTATTTTTGAACAAGGGTGACCATGAGCGTGATCATGATGAGGACCATGCTGAGGGCTCCCGCCATGGAGGGATTTCCCCCCATTTCGCTGATAAACTCATTGTAGGCCTGAACCGCGAGAACCCGGTAATCCTCTCCGATAAGCTGGGGGACACCGAAGTTTTCGATCGACATATAAAAGACAACAAGAGCTCCAGCCACGATGGAGGGCGCAACAATGGGGAGTGTGACCGTTGTGAAGACCCGGTTCGGATGAGCCCCAAGGTTTTCAGCGGATTCTTCCAGGGATTTGTCAATTGAATTGATAGAAGCGGAGACCATCAGAAAGACAAAAGGAAAAAAATGGAGGGAGAAGACCAGAACGATCCCCTGCCATCCGTAAATGGTGGGAAGTCCGATGCCAATCTGCTTGAACAGGTTGGTGAACCACCCGTTTCGGCCCAGCAGGA
>JASEIE010000312.1:2491-3249 GCA_030024065.1 Thermodesulfobacteriota bacterium | reverse complement strand
AGATGGAAACGGGAGGTAAAAAAGGCGAAGGGAACGCCGAGGATCAGGCTGATCACCGTGGCCAGCGCGCTGACCCACAGGCTGTTTCGGAGACATCTCATATAGAAGGGAAGGGAGAAGATCTTCTGATAGCTCTCCAGAGAAGATTTCCCCGTCTCCGGGCTTAGGAAACTGGCATAAAAGATGGAAAACATAGGGTAGATGACGAAAAGGAACAGAACGACGAAGATCGATAGGAGAATGAGATTCCAAAGGGTGAGATATCTGCGCATCATGGGCTCGATCAGGAAGTGATCACCACGGGCCGGTCCACGTTGAACCGGAAATAAAGTGATTCCCCTTCCTTCTTGATCTCGTGCTCTTGAGGATCCTGAACCTCAAGAGCAAGCATCTGATCCCCAAAGGCCTTCACCTGGTATTTCACCATGAAACCCATAAAGGTGGAGCTGACCACCTGGCCACAAAAGAGATTGATGGAAGACTCCTTTTCGTCTCTGGCGATTTTAATCCATTCCGGCCGCAGGAGGATCGTTACGGTCCTCTCGGCCGGTTTTGAAGCAGAACGGAGAACAATTCGATTTCCCTTGAGGTTGCCCGTGAGGAGGGATGTGTCAGGATCGTAAGCGACCACCTCCACCTCCATGAGATTGCTGGTTCCTGTAAACTCGGCCACGAATCGGTTCCGGGGCCGGAAATAGATCTCGGAAGGAATCCCGGTCTGCTGGATGTGTCCAAGGTTGAAAATGGCAATGCGGTCC
>JASEIE010000312.1:716-2349 GCA_030024065.1 Thermodesulfobacteriota bacterium | reverse complement strand
CGCGGGGTTGAATGACCAGGGCCCGGGCAAGGGCGACCCGCTGTTGTTGCCCGCCGCTCAGTTGATTCGGGAACCGATGGGCCAGATTTCCCAACTGGACTTTTTCCAAAATCTGACGGACCCTCGATCGGATCTCGTCCCTCACCACCTTCCGCGCCCTCAACCCATAAGCCACATTATCAAAGACATTGATCTGGGGAAAAAGGGCGTAGTTTTGGAATACCATCCCGGTCTCCCGTTTATAGGGCGGGAGATGGTTAATGAGTTGATCGCCGAAAAAAACGTCGCCGGAGTCAGGAGAGGTAAATCCTGCGATCACCCTGAGGAGGGTGGTCTTCCCGCAGCCACTGGGCCCAAGGAGCGTAAAGAATTCTCCTCTCTCGATCAGAAGGCTGACCCGATCGAGCGCTTTTAAAGAACCAAAGGCTTTGGTAATGCCATTTAACCGGACCCGCATCCTTCTCTTCCCTTTATTTCCGGAGGATCATTTCTTTCCATTGCTTAAGGATCTCTTTTTCGAGAGCGCTCGACTCGATGGAGTCGAATCCTTTAAGCAGGTTGATGTCACTGATCTTCGGGAGCCCCACCGATGCAACGACATCCGGCCTGGCCGGTCTCCGGTAATGTTTTTCAAAAATCTCCTTTTCCACCTCCCGGGAGAGCAGGTAATCGATAAAGGCCTTTGCCTCTTCAGGGTGTTTACAATTTTTGATCATCGCTGTCCCTTCCGGAGCAGCAAAGGCGCCCTCTTGCGGGTAAATGATCCCCACGTCCTTCGATCCGCCTGCAATATATCGATAGGCGGCGTATTCGATGGTCATCCCAAGAGGATATTCCCCTTCGGCCGTGCCTTTCCAGATGAGGCTGGCGCTGTCAAGGATCTTGGCATTGGCGAGGAGTTTCTTCAGGCCATCCCAGCCATACAATTTGTATAAGCCGTAAACCTTCGCATAGGCCGATCCCGATTTCTCCGGATTGGCCATCACAACCTTCCCTTTCCATTTGGGGGTGAGAAGGTCTGCCCAGCCCTTCGGTTTTTCCTGCTCGCTGACCAGCTTCTTATTGTACATGATGATCATGATGTGGACGTTCGTGGCCGTCCATAGGTTATCCTTTTCGATATAGTGAGAGGGAAGGCCCTTCGCCTCAGGAGATCTGTAGGGCATAAAATACATTTTGGCGGCATCGAGGACAGCGATATCCCCGCTCCAGAAGAGGTCGCCCAGAGGGTTATCCTTCTCAGCCTGGATTCGCTTCATGGCCTCTCCGGTTCCCATCCGAACAGCGGAAACCTTTATTCCTGTCTTCTTCTCAAATCCCTGAGAGACCATGTCGATCAGGTCTGACTGATTCGAAGAATAAAGAACCACCTCTTTTGACAAGGTTTTCTGGGGGGTCCCCATCCCAAACAACACGAAACAGGCCAGGATCGCTCCTATTGAAATGATCTTTTTCATCTATTTTCCTCCTTTCTCGTTTTGATCAAATCGTTGAACAATAGCCACACTTCCGCTGGTGCCTAACCGGTTGGCTCCAGCCTTGATCATCTTCAAAGCGTCCTCAAGCATTCGAACGCCACCAGCGGCCTTCACTCCGAAATCTTTTCCAACGGTCTCTCTCATCAGTCTAACAT
>JASEIE010000312.1:0-708 GCA_030024065.1 Thermodesulfobacteriota bacterium | reverse complement strand
TACCAGCGGCCTTCACTCCGAAATCTTTTCCAACGGTCTCTCTCATCAGTCTAACATCCTCAACCTTTGCCCCTCCGTCTGCAAAGCCAGTGGAAGTCTTAACGAAAGCGGCGCCTGCTTCCACAGAGAGTTTGCATCCCCGAATGATTTCTTCAGCGGTCAGGTAACAGGTCTCAAGGATCACTTTGACAGGATTTCCTCCAGCCGATTGAACAACGGATTGAATATCCTCCATGACCTCACGATCTCTTCCTTCCTTGAGGGCTCCGACTCGAATGACCATATCTATTTCTTGAGCTCCAAGCCGAATCACTTCTTCCGTCTCGAAGGCTTTGGTTTTTTGGGAATGGGCACCGAAGGGAAAGCCGATCACAGAACAAATGAGGACCTTCGAACCCTTCAGCAGTTGGACAGCCTCAGACACATGGATGGGGTTAACACAGACGGCCTTGAATCGATAGTCCATCGCCTCTTCACAGAGCTTTTTAAGTTGCTCCCGTGTTGCGTTTGGCCTGAGCAGAGAATGGTCAATCATGCCGGCCAACTGCTGCTTCGTAATTTTCATTTGATTCTCCTTAACACTTTAGCTGTTTGAAAATCTTTGTAAAATCCCTCCCCTGCCTTCGCCGAAGCGGCTTCGCGCAGGCAGGCAACCTCCCTTTGCCCTCCGGGTCAGAGACCGCTCTGGGTCGGAGACCAAAGGGAGGA
>JASEIE010000311.1 GCA_030024065.1 Thermodesulfobacteriota bacterium | reverse complement strand
TATTTTCTAGGCAATCCATCGACCTCTCTGGGAGGGAGGATGATGAAAAAGATAATCATTTTCATCTTCGGTGTCTTTCTCTTATTGAACACCTTGAGTTGCGGGAAGTCAGGGAAGGAGGAGTTGGGCAGAAAGGAACTGGTGAGGATCAACGATTTTTCCATCTCCCAGGAGGAATTCCATTTGATGTCAGAAAGACAACCCCTCGAAGGCAAGATGCGGTTGCTGGATGAGAAGGGGTTGAGGGACTTTCTTGAAAATTATGTGATCACCCGAGAGGTGCTTTATCAAGAGGCGAAGAAGAAGGGCTTCGACAAGAATAAAGAGATCCTGGCCAAAGCGGAGGACTTCAGGAGGGCGATGATCACCGATGCCCTTCTTGAGGAGGTATTGAGAGGAAAGAGCGAAGTCACCGAGGAGGATATTCAGCGATACTATAAAGAGAACAAGGCGCTCTTCACGGAACCCCTTGAGGTGAAGATACGTCACATCGTCGTCAATTCCGAACCTGTTTTGAAGGAGGTTTTGGCAAGGCTCTCCAAGGGAGAAGGTTTTGAGAAGCTGGCATCCACCTACAATATTGACAGGACACGGGAGGATGGCGGAGGCCTTGGATACATCCGGAGGGGTCAGTTAGCCCCTTCCTTTGCCCAATTCGAGGAGGCTGCTTTTTCGCTTGTCAAGAAAGGGGATATGAGTGAGGTCATCAGGACGCCCTATGGTTATCACATCCTCCGACTGGATGAGATACGGGGGGCCGCCCTGAGGCCCCTTGAGCAGGTCAAAGAAAAGATCCGCTTCTTTCTTCAGGCCAAGAAGAAACAGGATGCTTACCTCGAATATGTGAAAGAAGCCAAATCGAGAGCTAAAGTTATCATCAATGAGAAGTTGTGGGCTGAAGAGGAGAAGAAAGGAGTCAAATCCAAAGAAGAGAAAAAATGAAAAGGCTCGGTTCCCATCTCTGTTTGCCACTCGTTCTCTTTTTATTCTCAGGGTGTGGGCTGTGGGAAGGAGGTCTTCCAGAACATCTTGTCGCACGAGTCAGTGATGAGGAGATCACGGTCGAAGAATTCAATCGGGAGTTTAAAGAGCTGGTCGCCGATCAGGGCAGGGAAGGGAGCAAACCGGAATGGAGGGAGCTGAGACAAGCGTATCTCGATCAGATGATCGAGCGAAAGCTCCTCGCCGGTGAAGCCAGACATTTGGGAATCAAAATCTCTGAGGAGGAATTGAATCAGGCCATTTACGAAATTCAAAAAGACTATCCCGGAGAGGGATTCGGAGAAAAACTGGGTTTGAAAGGGATGAATCTGGAAGAGTGGAAGGTCCGTCTAAAAGAGAAGTTATTGGCGGAGAAGATGATCCGGAGCGCCCATCGTTATCAGGGCAAGATCGAGGAGAAAGAGGCCAGTGAGTTTTATCAGACCCATCGTTCCCTGTTTCAACTTCCCCAAAGGGTGAGGGTCCGTCAGATCGTTGTGGCGGATGGAGAAGAAGCGATCCAGATTCTGAAACGATTGAAGAAAGGGGAGAGTTTTGAGAAGCTGGCCATCGGAAAGTCGTTGGGTCCGGAGAAGGTCCAGGGCGGCAACCTGGGCTATTTCAGCCAGGGGGAGAAACCTGCCGAGTTCGACCATGTCTTCTCCATGGAGGTGGGAGCCATCAGCGAGGTGATCAAGAGCCCCTATGGATATCATATCTTTAAATTAGAGGAGAAGAGGGAGCCCCGGGAGCTCTCTTTTGAAGAGGCAAGGAGAGATATTTTCCAGAGACTCGAGCGGGAGAAGGGAGAGGAGGAATATCAGAAGTGGTTCAAAAGTCTCAAAGAGAAAGCAAAGGTAAAGATCAACAAGAAGTGGCTCAGATCATGAGGAGAGGGATGAGAACCTTTCTCATCTTCGGGCTCGTCTTTCTGTTCTATGGCCAGATCTCTTTCAGCGAAGCCGTGGTCGAACGGGTCGTGGCCGTTGTGAATCAGGATATCATTACCCTCTCGGAAGTGGAGAAGATGGTTGGTCACCTGAAGGAAGAGATTGAGGCGGAAAATCGCCTGCAAAGGCGTGAGCGAATGAATGAGCTCTCACGAAAGGCGCTGGATCGGCTGATTGAGGAGAAGTTGATCGACCAGGAGGTGAAACGATCCGGGGTCAAAGTGACCGGCAAAGAGGTCGATGCAACCATCGAAGAGATCAAGCGGAAAAATGGAGCTACCCAGGAGGATTTGGAAAAGGCTTTGGCAAAAGACGGATTGACCTTAGAGGCTTTTAGGAAGGAGGTCGAGAAGAAGCTCCTCCGGACGAAGTTGGTCAATTGGGCCGTGAAGGTGGAGCCCAAAGCCGGAGAGAAGGAGTGGAGGGATTTCTATCGGAAGAATATCGATCGGTACCGGATCGAAGTATCCTATCGACCTGGCCACATCCTCTTTATGGTTCCAAAAGAAGCGAAACCAGAAGAGGTTCGCGAAATCAGGGGGAAGTGTCAGAAGGTCCTGGGAAGGATCAAAGCCGGAGAGGACTTCGGGGAGATGGCCGTCCTCTATTCGGAGGACACCTCGAGCAAGGACCGGGGGGACCTGGGTTATTTCAAAAGAGGAGATCTCCTCCCCGCCATTGAAAAGGAGGCGCTTCGGCTCAAGATCGGAGAAGTGGGCGGAATTGTTCGAACGGAGGTCGGTTTTCACATCATCAAACTCCTCGATCAAAGAGGAGGAGAATCTCCTCCCTTTGAGGAAGTCAGGGAAAAGGTCAAGGCGGACTATTTCGAGAAGGAATTTGAGAAGGCCCTTAACCAGTTTATCAGCACCCTGAAAGAGAAATCGATCATCGAAATCAAACTGTAAATAGTTCGGAGTTTTAAGTTCGGAGTTCGGAGAAAAAACTTATCCTTTTAGAATCCAGAAATCAGAATCCAGAATTAAAATATCCAACATCCAAAATGACAAATGATCACCCTATCTCCCCATCACCCCATCCCCCCAGCGTCAACGCTCTTCCAATCATAGGCATCACCATGGGTGATCCCACCGGAATCGGGCCGGAGATTATTGTGAAGGCCCTGTCGATGGAAGGGCCATTTCAAGCCTGCAGGCCCATCGTCTTCGGAGACAGGGAAGTTCTTCTCATGGCGATCAGAAGGGAAGGTCTTTCCACTCAGTTGAAGGTCATTGAAGAGATCCCCGAAGAGGGATATCTCCCCGGGAAGCTCTTTCTCGTTTCCGTCAGCCAACTGGATGCGGGGTCCATCGAGTTCGGGAAACCGGACAGGAAATGCGGCGAGGCAATGGGGAGATATATTGAAGAAGCGGTAAAGTGGCTGAGAAGTGAAAAGATAGATGCCATCACGACCTGTCCCATTAATAAACAGGCGATGAATGAGGCGGGACACCCTTTTCCTGGCCACACCGAATTTTTAGCTCATCTGGTTCAGACCCCTGCGGTGGCGATGATGTTTCTGGGAACGAAGTGGAAGATCGTTCTGGTCACGACCCATCTTCCCATCAAAGAGGTGTCGAAATGGATTACCTGCGATCGTATCCTTTCTACCATCCGGATGGCTGACAAGGGATTGAAGAGATACTTCGGGGTTCCTCATCCCCGTCTCGCTGTCCTCGGTCTTAACCCCCACTGCGGAGAAGAAGGGCTATTAGGAGAGGAAGAAGAGAGAGAAATCATTCCAGCCATCAATGAGGCGAAGTCCTGGGGAATGGAAGTCGAAGGTCCCTTTCCTGCCGACTCTTTTTTTGACATTTCAAACCAGTATCTCTTTGATGCCGTGATCGCCATGTATCACGACCAGGGTCTCATCCCCATAAAAATCTTCGACTTTAAAGAGTCAGTCAATTTCACATTGGGATTGCCATTTATCCGGACATCTGTGGCTCATGGGACTGCTTACGACATAGCGGGAAAGGGAGTAGCCGATCCAGCCAATCTGGTCAAAGCCATTGTCACTGCTGCTAACCTATCAAAATTTAAAAGAGAATTTTAATATCTTGGATTGAGAATATTTTTCCTTGACAAAAATTTATAAAAATGCTAGAGGATAGTTAACATTAAAACAGTTAACAGTTATCATAACAATTTATGACCTCACAAAAGTTTCGTTCTGTAAAAAGTAGAAGGATCCCGGAGCTCATCTTTCAACAGATAAAGAAGGCTATCGTGTTAGGGACAATGAAGCCAGGGGAAAGACTTCCCCCTGTGCGGGAGCTAGAAAAAAGATTTCAAGCCAGTCGGATCTCCATCCGAGAAGCCCTTAAAAATCTAGAAGCTATTGGGTTGGTAAAAATTAAACCTGGCTCTGGAGTGTTTGTGGCCGAAGTCAATTTGAAACCAATGAGTGAATTATTTTCCTCAATCCTTCGAATTCAAAAGGCATCCATTAATGAGTTGACAGAAGCGCGAATCGTTTTTGAGCCGCAGATTGCAAAATTAACCACCGAGAGAATTACACCAGAAGACCTTTTAAAATTGGAACAAAATATTAATGAGACTTTAAAAATTAATAAGCCCAACTTATCAATCCAGGCTCGTTTGAAGAACATTGAGTTTCATTTTCTCATTGCTGAGTCAACCCATAATCCAGTCATCATCTTAACCATGAAGACTTTATTTGATGTTTTAAAAGAAATGTATTTGGAGACTTTAGATAATTCACAAATGAGTATTAGACATTCGCAAAAAGCCGTTGAATATCACAAGAAAATTTTGAAGGCCTTTCGAGAAAAAAAATCTCAAAAAGCTTACGAATTGATGCTTATG
>JASEIE010000310.1 GCA_030024065.1 Thermodesulfobacteriota bacterium | reverse complement strand
ACACGCTTCACCTCTTCCTGGGTCCCATCGGTTGACCCTCCATCCGAATTGACCAGTACGGCTTTGGCCTTGGGAAAATATTTGGCAAGGCCAGCCATAACGGCCCGAACGACATGGCCGATGGTCCGCACATTATTGTAACTTGGAATTCCGATTAAGATATCGGCCTCTTTCGCCTCTTCAAGCTCCTTCCGAATGGATTGTTCCACCAGTTCTTTCTCCTTTTAAGTTTAACCCTCTTCCAGAAAATTGAATCGGAGGAGAGAGGATCACCCCTGTATCCCTTTAAGCCTGTCTCCCTCCCTAAAAAATTTCATCTCCCGATCCTCGATTTCCTTATGTAGCTTTTTCGCCCGGAGGGAGGCACGAATGGCTCTGGGAATCCAGAAGAGGGGTGTGGATGCTGATATAGAAGGCATCCGGCCGTTCGTCTTTGAAGGGAGAGACGCCAAGCGTGGGGCCGACCTTCTGTCGGAGGGAAGGGAACTCTTTTACGGACTGATACCGAAGGAAAAGAGAATGAGTTCCGGCTTTGCCACAACCGAGCACAGATAAACATAAGAAAAGAACCGCGAAAAATCGAAAAGATGTCATGGATCTTCCTCCCCTCTTTTTTTTTCTTATTTTATCATATTTTTTTGAAAAAAAGGAAAGGGGTTTACTCCTTGCCGACAAAATGGTAAATAGGGTTTATCTCTTCCTGAAGTTTAATCAGACCCTGTCCTGCAAAAGGGATAAAGGGGAAAAATGATGAACATCTCTTTTTTGACAAATGAATATCCACCCCATATCTATGGAGGGGCCGGAGTTCATGCGGATCACCTTTCGCGAGCGCTCGCCAAGTTGGATGACCAACGGCATCGCGTCCACATCCTTTGTTTCGGCGATCAACGGGAAGATTTCGCCACTTTAAAGGTGGAAGGGGTTCGTCAAACATTCAATTTTCCCTTTCAGGATTCCCGCCACCAAAAGTTATTGGATACCCTTTATCGGAACATCTTGATGACAGGGTTCGTAAAGGAGTCGGATATCGTCCACTGTCACACATGGTATACCTATCTTGCAGGTTGCCTCATCAAGCAGGTGTTCGGTGTTCCTTTGGTTCTTACAACCCATTCTTTAGAACCCCAGCGCCCCTGGAAAGAAGAGCAGTTGGGCTCTGCCTACAGGGCAAGCGCCTGGTTGGAAAAAACGGCCTACGAAAATGCCGACGGAGTCATTGCTGTTTCCCGGGCTATGAAAAGAGCTGTCCATGACCTGTATGGTGTTCCTTTCAAGAAGATTCGCATCATACCCAATGGAATTGATACCGACCAATACCAACCGATGTTCAACCCTGCGCTTCTAACTTCATATCAGATCAACCCGGATCAGCCTTTCGTGCTTTTTGTGGGCCGAATAACCCGGCAAAAAGGCATTCTTCACCTCATTAATTCGATTAAATATTTTTTGCCTGACATCCAGGTGGTCCTCTGTGCCGGGGCCCCTGATACCGAAGAGATGGGCAGGGAAGTGTCGGAAAGAGTGGAAAAAGAGCGGACGGAAACCTCCAATAACATCATCTGGATCGATCGATGGGTTCCCCAGGCTCACATCATCCCTCTGTTCAGTCATGCCTCTGTTTTTATCTGTCCCTCCATCTATGAACCCTTCGGAATCGTAAATTTGGAGGCCATGGCCTGTGGCACCCCTGTTGTCGCCTCAGCAATTGGCGGTATTCCCGAGGTCGTGGTCTCAGGCAAAACCGGATGGTTGGTCCCTTTTGAGTTAGGGGACAGTCAAGACCAGGAACCCAGAGATCCAGAACAGTTCTCAAAGGATCTTGCCACTGCCGTAAACCGTCTCCTCCGTTCACCGGAAAAAAGAGAAGAGATGGGCCTCAGGGCGAGAGAAAGAGTTAAAAAACTCTTCAGTTGGGAGAGCGTTGCATTAAAAACTCTTGCATTTTACAGGGAGTTGATAGAACCCTTACCCCCCCCGCAGAGGATTCTCGGCGCCTCCTGTAAATCTTCGTCATCCCTGGAAGTCGTTTCATCATAATCCTCGCCGCTCCGGACATAACCTGTTGAACGGATCTCTTTCATCATTCAACCCTGACATGAAGGTAGGCGCCCAATTGACGAAAATGCTCTATCCAGCTTTTCGCAAAATTGTCTTCTTTTTCCGCTCTCTCTTTCATTAAAGGATACCGTTCTTTCCCAATGGCGAAGTATCTATTCTGTGCTTTCCAGAGGTCCAGATCGATCGCCAAAGGTGATAAGAGTCCGAGAGCCTTTTCTATCTGTTCAAATAGCGGAAGCTCTTCCGGGGTTTGGTGGAGCTTTTCCATCAGACTATTGATCCACGAATTGACGACGAATCCGGTGGTGTCCTTATCAATCTCAAGAGACCATCTCTTCGCCTCTTCGATTAAATTCTCAAGCTTCTCTCCATTGAACTCTTCTCCCTCAAAAATCCTTCTCAGGTCCAGATTGATGACATACTCCGCCGCCAGGAGGAGGGGCCTGGGAAGGGGCATCTGAAGGCTCTGGAGAAAACTCATGATGGGATAATTCTCTTCGTATATCTTTCGGAATGAAATTTCAATTCCCTCCAGTGTGGAGTGAAGAACCTGCCCCAGTACCTTCCTCTGTTCATCCTTAAACAGATGCCACAATGAATAATTATTTATGCCAAAATGCTTATCCATCAGTCGGATCACATCGGGGATCGCCCCACGATCGAACGCCTCCCTGATCTCCTGGTGCATTGTGGAGAAAGCTTTGTCCCCCATAAATTTCCGGACCCCTCCATTCAGATTATGGTCCCCGAGATGCAGGACGGCGAAACTGATCGCATCCTCATCCCATGTGATCTCCGAGGAGATGCGGGTCTTTCCAATGGCCAGCCTCAATTTTCCCGCCTCCATCCGGTCGTAGATCTCGGTATCGGCCCAATAACAGTAGATGCGAGTCCTTTTGGAATACTCTTCAAATAATGAAGAGATCGCATAATGGCCCCCTACCCTGACGAAATCGAGCAGGGCCGGTTTCACGAACCTCTCATAGATCTTTGCCCCATGTTCAAATTCCGGGATATTGCTCGGCGCCGTTTCGAGAATCTGGAGGTAACCTTTTTCCAGAGAAGCCCCCAGGGCCTCCTCCCCGAGTTGAATCGCCCTGGCGCAATACCGCATCACCTGGGTCGTCTCCATCCCGGAGATCTCATCGAAAAACCACCCGCAGCTCGTATACATGAGCATCGCATTTCTCTGGATCTCCATGAGCTTTAAAACATCCTTCTTTTCTTCCCCGGTAAGTTCCTTCAACGCATGTCTTTCAATAAACCCTTCCACATTTTCAGCGGACCGATCGAGGATGACCTCGATATAATCATCTCTTGCTCTCCAGGGATCTTGTAAGTATTTTCCGGCCTTCTCTTCAAAAAGGGGGGCGAGCCGATCCCGTAGCCAGTCCATCGCCTCTCTTAAAGGTTTTCGCCAGGTCTGGATCCGTCCCGGGTGCATCCCGGAGTTGCAGCCGCAGTTCTCCCTCCATCGCTCCACCCCGTGGGCACAGCTCCAGGAGGAATGATCGAAGATTTCAACCCATTGGGTTCGGGGATGCCTTTCAAGATACTCCCCGTAGTTGGTGATCTTTGTTAGATTCTGGGATTCGATTTGATGGAGACAATAAGCCAGGGCCATCTCGCCATAGCGGTGATGATGGCCGTACGATTCACCATCCGTGGCAATATGAACAATCTGGGGCCAATCCCTCTGGTCACGGAATGCCGAAACCAGTCTCTGGGCAAAGGCCTCCCCGCTGTTCAGAAGTCCTCCGAAGGCGATGTCCTGGGAGATCGGCCCATCGTAGAAGAATAGGTTGATCGTCTTTTTGGAGGGAAGGACACAGAGGTAGGCCATCGTCGGATCGACCCTTCCTCCGCTCATATCATGCCATTTTGTGCCCTTCTTGATCTTCCTCACCCTTTTGGCCTGCCCCGGAGCAAGGACAGTAAACTTAATTCCCAATTCGGCCATGATCTCAAGAGTCTCGGTATCCACAGCCGTCTCCGGAAGCCACATCCCTTCAGGAAATCTTCCAAACCTCTTCTCAAAATCCCGAATCCCCCATCTAATCTGAGTGACCTTATCCCTTCTGTTGGCAAGGGGCATGATCATGTGATTATAGGCCTGAGCCATGGCTGAACCATGTCCGGAAAACCTCTCCATGCTCAATTGATCCGCTTCGAGAATGGCTTGATAGGTTCCCGGTTTATGCCGTTCCATCCAGGAGAGAAGGGTGGGACCAAAATTGAAACTGATCCTGGAGTAATTGTTGACAAGGTCAACCACCCTCTGTTCCGGATCAAGGATGCGAGAAGCGGTATTGCGTGCGTAACATTCTGCATTGATCCTTTCATTCCAATCGTGGTAGGGATAGGCCGAATCCTGGAATTCCACGCCTTCCAGCCAGGGATTTTCCCGGGGAGGTTGATAAAAATGGCCGTGAATACAGATATATCTTTCCATCACGCATTGACCTCCTAAATGCAAAGGGCATTGGGTATGGGAAATAGCGAATTGATTTCTTGAAACTGTTTAGCCAAATCAAGCACAAGATCGTATCACGGAGCCGGGCAAGCCGTTCGGAAAGGCTTTGAGGCGCACCTTGGGGAGAATGGGCACGGGCCTTTATCCTAATTTAGGAGGCTTGCTCAGATGATAGCGTCTGTTTCCCATTCAATTCAAAAACCGCCATTCGAAGCCTTGGAGAGCGGTTTGCTCAGCTCCGACTACGTGGGCACGTTTATTT
>JASEIE010000030.1 GCA_030024065.1 Thermodesulfobacteriota bacterium | reverse complement strand
TCCCTTCTCTTGGCGGATGCCAGGTCATCGAAGAGCGAGGTGGCGAACCTATATTGCAGATGACCTGTCGCGACCGAAATCGAATTGCCCTTCAATCGGAGCTTCTCTTGGCATATACCAGGGGCATAAGAAATGTCCTCTGCCTAACTGGTGACGCAGTTGTAGTTGGCGATCACAAAGAAGCCAAAGGAGTCTTCGACCTCGATTCAGTGCAATTGTTGAGGACAATCCGGCAAATGGAATTGGGCAAGGACTTGGGAGGAAACGACCTTGATGGGACTATAGAGTTCTGTGCCGGGGCTATTGTCACACCTGAAGCAAGACCCATTGAACCTCAGCTAATCAAGTTTGAAAACAAAGTAGAGGCCGGAGCTGAATTCTTTCAAACCCAAGCCATTTATGACCTGGATAACTTTGTAAACTTCATGCAGTATGCCCGTCAATTTCCAGTCAAGATACTGGCTGGAATTGTCCTTCTTTCCTCAGCCAAGATGGCCAAGTACATGACGGAGAATGTCCCAGGTATCTTTGTTCCGCAAAACTTAATCGATGAACTGGCAACTGCTCCCAAGGGTGGAGCGCTCCATAAAGGTATTGAAATTGCGGGCCGAATGATCGCCACTCTGAAAAAGGAAGCTCTCTGTGATGGAGTTCACATTATGGCCATAGGGAGAGAAGAGGTCGTTCCAGATATTCTCAAGGCAGCTGGACTTCTTTCCAGCACAGTTGTTCAGGAAGAACAGATGGAAACATCTTCATAGAAGCTATTTGAACAGATGAGGCCCTGCATGTCCACAATGGCTTCATTTCCGACCAAAACTCCCTCTTATAAGGTCTTCCTCATCAGTGCAAACGGGGCCATGAAAAGATCTTTTTCCTGGTTCCAAAATATTTTCCGAAGTTGAAAGCACCATTCAAAAGATTGAACAGCAGTGTGACTACTCGGCGGGTGGGGACTTCCGAAGGGAGAATTGGTTCTCGGATGGCTTGGGATTGTCATCCTTTCCATCACGGGGGTTCTCCTGACGATTTCTCGAATCCCGACCTGGGAGGCCTTCTTTTCCACAAGATTCGGAATTCTGCTGGGTCTTAAAATCCTTCTCTTTCCCATCATGGTGACCACGGCGGTCATCGTCACCTTTATCATCGGACCGAAACTGAGAAAACAGAAAGGTTCTCTATTGCCAGAGAATAAGGATCGTTTGACATTGGAAGAACTTTCCCGGTTTGACGGCAGGGATGGAAAGCCGGCCTATTTTGCTTACAAGGGAAAGGTCTATGATGTGAGCTTAAGCAAGTTCTGGAGAGATGGAAGCCACATGAAAAAACATCCAGCAGGAAATGACCTGACAGAAATGATTAAAACAGCGCCCCATGGAGAAGAGAAGATATTTCAGTCGCCTCAAGTAGCGGAATTATTGTTAACTGGAGCAAAGAGGGAAAAATCGACACACGAAAAAATCTTCTACTTCATGGCCTATATGAACCTGATCTTCGTCTTCCTGATCACCTTCATCATCGCCCTCTGGCGATGGTGGTAAGCCAAAAGATCAATGATCAATTCTCAATGTTAAATGAACAATGGTCAATGAACACTGAGCATTGATAATTGATCATTGATTACATCCTCTCCCTTAACTCCATGGCTTCGGAGACCAGCTGGGTCACCTGATCGAAGTTGAAAGGTTTGGAGACGATGAGGTCGATCCCGCTCTTGCTCATCTTTTCTCTATTCAGTTCCAATCCCCATCCAGTGATCATGACAACGGGGACTCTCGGATTCAATTCCTTTATTGTTTTTCCTACCTCCCAGCCCGAAATCTTCGGCATCCCGAGATCGGTGAAGACCAGATCAAATATCCCTTTTTTAAACTGTTCTATCCCCTCCTCACCATTCGAAGCCACCTCCACCTGATGACCTTTCGTTCTCAACATCCGGAAGAGGATATCCCGGACAGCCTCCTCATCGTCGATCACCAGAATTCTTGCCGGCCGCATCAAGCTGACGGGCTTTCCCAATATCTTTTCTATCTCTTCGACTTCTTCCCCGTAACCCATTGGCAGGTGGAGGATGAAGGTGGTTCCCTTTCCGGGTTCGCTCTCAACCAGAACCTCACCCCCATGGCGCTTGATGATCCCGTAAGAGACGCTCATACCCAATCCGGAATTGGTCACCCCTTTTGTGGTAAAGAAGGGATCAAATATCTTCTTCTTCACCTCCTCCGTCATTCCGACACCGGTATCCGAAATCCTCATCTCCACCCAGCCCTCCGAATGGGGTTCTGTGGAGATGGTGATTCTTCCCCCTTCCGGCATGGCATCGACGGCATTGAAGAGGATATTGGTTAAGACCTCTCTTAACTCGGATGGATTTCCCACAATGGGAAAGACGTCTCCTAATTTTTTGATCAGCTCGATCTGTATCCCCTTCTTTTGAGATTGGTCTTTCCATCTAGGCTCTGTAATGGTCGCCACCTCGCGGGTGAGATCATTGAGGGAGAGGGTAATAAATTCCTTATCCTTCCTTTTCCCTGTAAATTCCTGGATGCGACGCACGGTCTCCGCCCCATCCTTTGAGGCCTGCTCAATGGTTTTTAGCCGCTCCCGAATCTCATCGTATTTAAGATGTTCAATTTGGTGGACCAGAAGTTGAATGTTCCCGAGGATGACAGCCAGGACATTATTAAAATCGTGAGCCACCCCGCTTGCCATCTCTCCCATTGCCCTCAGTTTCTCCGTCTGGATAATCTGGTCCTGAGCCTGTTTCAATTCCCTGAGGGTCTGTTTTAAATCGGAGAAGAGCTGGGCATTCTCAATAAAGGCGCTCACCTGGCTCGCAAAAGAGGATAATGTCTTCAGATCCTCTTCGTCGAATCCGTAGAGTTCCATGCTCTCAATGTCGAGGACTCCGATCACGTGATCTCTGATTTTAAGAGGGAAGGCTGCTTCGGATCTGATCCCCGGCGGTCCGGGAATATACCTGGGATCTCTGGAGACATCGGGAACATAGAGGGGTTCGCCTGACTTGGCCACCCATCCCACAATCCCATCGATACCAACCTTGAAACGAAGGCTCTCAACCTCTTTTGGATCCCTTCCGATCACCTGCCTGATATAGAGTTCATTCTTCTCTCGATCCAGCAACAAGATGCCACATAACGCATAGCCCAATTGTGCCTTGAGGAGTTCCAGGGCATTTTTGAGCAACTCGTCGAGATCGAGGGTGGAGGAGAGTCTTCTTCCAATCTCATAGAGGGTCGTCAACTGTTTGATCTTTGCTAAAGAATCTTCATAGAGTTGGGCATTCCCGATGGCAATGGCGGCTTGTTGAGCAAAAGCGAAGAGGAGGTCAATCTCGCTTTGCTGAAAATCCTTTTTGGGATCAGAGGTGCCGACCACCATTGCTCCAATGACCATATCTCTGACAATCAATGGAACGCCAAGAACCGCTTTAAGATGGAGAGGGTCCAATTCCTTCAATCGATTGGGGTGATCATGATAATTCTCATAGAGGATAGGACCTTTCTTCCCCAATACCTCTCCCACTACGCCCTTCGAGGAAGGTGAGAATTCCATTCCAATCAGAGTTTCGGGTAACCCATGAGAAATAACCATCGTATAGGTCTGTTTCCGGTTGTCCCAGAGAGCGACCGATCCGGAATTTGCCCCTATGAGTTTAATGGCGCTCTTAACGATTTTCTCGAGAATCACTTTCAATTCGAGTCGGGAAGCGATCTCCTGGGTGATGGAATAGAGGGTCTTCTGTTCATCCAGCCGTTTAATATTTTCCGTGTAGAGACAGGCCCTTTCCATCGCACTGCTGATGATCTGTCCGATGGAGTTGAAAAGGTTCTTGTCAAAGGGAGTGAACTGAATAAAATCCTTCCGCGCAATGTTCAGAGTCCCATAGACCTTGTCTCTCGATTTAAGAGGGATCACCGTCAGGGATTTTAACCCTTCCTCAATCGCCTGAGGAACAGCCTCCGGATAATTGGGATAGTCCTCAATAAAGATGGACTCGCCTGAAAGGGCTGCCTTCCCGGTCGCTCCCTCCCCTAACTTGAATTTCTTCATCCTTTTCGAAAAGGCCTTCGAAAATCCCCGGTGGGCCACAAAGACCAGCTCATTATTCTTCCCATCCAAAAGGTAGATGCCTGCTGATCGGACCTCTGTCATCTCCACGATCTTATCCAGGCTTTTATTCAGGATCTCATCGAGATCAATAGACTCGTTAACGGTCTGGCTGATCGCATTGAGAATCGAAAGCTCCCGGTTGAGCCTCACAATCTCTTCTTCTCTCTTTTTCGTCTCACCCTTCATAGGCTCATCTCAATCCTGATTTTAATCGACCAAAATCAGTCCGAAGGTATTCTGCTCCTCTTCAGGACTTCTAACCACTTGAATGGGAAATCCATTATCCCTTGCCGTCTTAAAAACATCCACTCCACAGGCCTCCATGGAGGGCCTTGCTTCATATCCATGTTTACAGGGGTTATTTGTATCACATTCCTTACAGAGACGACAAGGACCTGAACCCATGCTCAGGGCCTTATAGTAGCCATCGAGAAAAATTTCAATTTCGAGCCGGACGACGATTTCATTGAACTGTTTCGTCTCCTCCCTCCTCTTTGCTCCATCTCTTATTTGCCTGTGGAGCAGGATGGCCTTCTGATAAGAATCGATCACCTTCCGGGTGACATCCGGAGAAGGAGTATAGGGTGGGCAACAGAGCCTTATCCCATAGCCCGGGCAGCCAAACTGGCACTTCATTCTCACCCATTCGGCAGTGGCAACGGAGCGTGGATCGATCGTCTTCGCCCCATCCGCTCCTTTCTCTAAGGCATTCTGGCAGTAAACTTCTAATGGTTTCATCCTTTCCCCCCTTCTTTAGGTGAAGCTGAAGCCTTGCCCTACAATTTGAAATTCCAATATTCTAATTCCAAACTCCAAGTAAATTTTACATGACGGGTTCGTCGCCCACGAACAATAAAAATGCAACCTGTCTCCCCTCTACCCTGGAGGCTGTGTCACAAGTCCATCCATGGTTCGACAGAGCCTGTCCTGAGCGAGCCGTTCGTCCCTTCGAGAGCCTCAGGGCGAACGGCTAATTGCGACACAGTCTCCTGAGGTGAGAGGGATGGGGTAAGGGGATTAGAATATTGGTGATTGAGGTTTGGAATTTGGTTATTTCCCCGTCCCTGTCAGCTCCTTGATCTCCCTCTGAGCCTCTCCCCTTTCCGGGCTTCCCCTTTCCAGCCAGTCGAGGGATGTTCTGAAATGAAGGACGGCATTCTTCTTATCACCCCTCAACTTGAAATAATGACCGAAACAAATGTGGGACAGCCCTTTCTGACCCATTCTTCCATAAACGGACCCAAGGCTATGATGGACATCAATGAACTCGGGACACTCCTTCTTTACCTTTAGAAAGAGTGGGAGAGCATTGGCGAAATCTCCCTTCTCCTGATAGGATCTTCCCAGGTAATAAAGACCTGATAGATCATCGCTCCAATTGCCTCCGGCTCTCGAGAGCGATGGGATCGCCTCGAGATTTCTCACGGCCTGATCCAGCTTCCCTGAAAGAAAGGAAACGATTCCAAGTTCTCTTAAAACATCGATGTCGTTGGGAGCTAAAGAGTGTGCATATTGAAAAGCTTCGATCGACTTATCCAACCGCCCCATTTTCTGGTAGGCAAGGCCAAGACCATAATGGGCCTCCACTTCCCTGGGGTTGGAATCGACCAGGGATTGGAAATGGTTGATGGCCACATGGGCATCCCTCTCCTCCACAAAGGCCTTTGCCTGATATTTTCTAAAATTTCCAGAAGTTTTAAATGGCTCCATTGCCTTCTGTCCGGCTTGAAGCAGATTTCCCATGAGGGAGATTCGATCTTCGATGGCCGGATGGGTTGAGAGGTAAGTGGGTATTCTGGGCCCGGAAGTAAGGCTGAGCTTATAAATCTTATTCATAAAGGTGATCAGCCCATTGGGATCATAGCCCGTTTTGATCATATAGTGAAGGCTGTTTTGATCGGCCTCGACCTCCATCTCACGGGTATATTTCAAACCGAGGGCCTCTGCGGTGGCCATGGCGGTCGTAACGACAGCCTCGGAGGCTTTTCCTCCGCCCAGGAGAAGCCCTGCGACAATGGCCGCCATGCTGGCGATGTTAAGCCTTTTCGATCTCTCGATCATCTGGGCAACATGTCTGGCCATCACATGGGAGATTTCGTGACTGAGCACCCCTGCAACTTCCTGTTCGTTCTCCGCTAAAACGAGAATGCCTGTCGTTAAAAAGATGTGACCTCCGGGGATCGCATAGGCATTGGGCTCCGTCCCGTTGATTAAATAGAATTTGAATTCGAAAGGGGTCGGCCCGGCTTGAGCAACTAATGAATAACCTATCCTATTGATAAAGGCCTGAAGGGTGAGGTCCCTCACCCATTCCACCTTCTTCTCCATTTCGAGGATGATCTTCTTCCCCAATTTCTTCTCCTCCTCGATTGTCATCGCACGCGACTCTCTTATGGGATTTCCAAAGAGGAGAAAGAGGAGAAGAGGGATCATCCAGATTGAATATTTTTTTCGGAGTGACATCTCTCTATCTTTAGACCCTGCCTGAAAAATGAATGCCTCTGGTTATGCGAAGGACTCTTTAAAAAATAATTCTGGTGGGGTTAATATTAACACTTTCTCTTCATCTCGACAATTAAAAAAGAAAAACCCTATATATCCTCTCCATTTGGGTGGGGTTTGGATGGTGGGAGTCAGAGGATATATAGGGCCTAAAATCTTTAACTATAGTAACGGCAATAATTAGCTTATGTAGGGCAGGGCTTTCAGCCCTGCATACCTGCCTGCCGTCAGGCAGGAATATGCAAGCCTAAAGGCTTGCCTTACAAATTATTATTAACTTTATTCTAACTTTCCAAACAGGGAAGATGAAAAGAGAAGTCTCCTAAGTTGACAATCTTCCACTTCAACCAATCGTAACTTCTATTCAAAGACCGTCCCTCTCTCATTCGAGTTCTTTTCTTCCCTTTCTTCTTAGGATAAGGCCCGTATCGTTCCCAAATGCTCCCAACCATAAGCCTTCACCCCCCTTTGCTTACCCCTGTCAGTTACATAAAAAACGCTCCAAAAGGCAACGATAAGGTTTACATTCCTCTCCAATTCTTAATCGATTCATTTAGACTCTGAACCATACCGTAAACACGCTTAATGGAGGGTTTATCCTTCCCCTCTCGATGAATAGGATAGACCCTTCCACCGCCCACAGCCGCTGCCTCACCGAACTCTGACAGTTTTCCCTTTTCCATGGCTCTGATCTTTTCCAGTTCCAGGCCATGTTCCAATTCCATCTCATGTTCGGTAAGGTTTCCCGAGATCCAGGCCCAGTTCATCGGGTAGACATCGGGATTGAAGATGACCGAATAGAAATGCCATACGAGAATGGTGAGGGTGGCTAAGATCGCTTCATAAAAGTGGATGGCCCGAGCCACATCGAAGGTCCACATGGGAAAAAACAGCAGCCATTCTTCCTTGAACCACAGGATAAAACCCGTCACCGTCATGACGATCGTTCCCCAGATGAGGCCGAGGTACTCAAGCTTTTCCCGGAAATTAAAGCGGCCCATCTTGATCCCTTTGGCAGGCCGGTTGAGGAAGAGGTTATTCTTCAATGTCTCCCACAGGTCTTTGGCGTCTTTCCAGAAGGGGATCATATCCTTCAGAATCCCCCTTCCCCTCTCCGTGAAAATCAGGTAAAGGACGTGATAACCACCCAGGGTGACGATTGCTATCCCTGAAAGGCGATGGAGAAAACCGCGAAATGTCATGCCAAGCGGGACATCCGTAATGGGAGAAGCCCAAAACGCCTCAGGGTACTTTAAGGCGAAACCGGTAATCACCAGGATCGTAAAGTTGATCGCCAGGTTGATGTGCTGAATCCTTTCATTCGATGTCATTCTGAGATATTTCTTCGTCATGATGACCTACTCCTTGCAATTAAGGCCTTCGTTCGATCGTCTTCCTCAACCAATCGGTGAAGTTGAAGAAGATCATCCCACCGATGACGGCAACAATCAGAATAATGTAGATGACCCTCACCCATCCCACCGCTTTCTCTCCGAAATCCTCCCCTTTGATCGAGGCCACAAGATGAATCTTCCCTTTGGCGAAGTTCTTGGAGGCTCCCGGATGACAGACCCCGCAGGTCTTCTGCAGATTGTCCTTGTGGGTCATCGATTTAGGATCCGAAGAGGGGCGGATATCGTGGATCCCATGACAGCTCGCACAGTTGGCGGAAAAGGTGTCTCCTCCCCTGTAGGATAGGCCGTGAAAACTATCATAATAGGATTTCACCGGGGCTGTGGTGATCCTATATTCTTTCGAGATCCGTTCTGCCGCATGGCATTGGGGACAGGTGGTCATCGCAATCCGTCTCTCATGGACCGGGGAATCCGGATCTACTTTTGCCTTGATCCCGTGGAAACCGTGACAGGTTGTGCAGGTGGGGGCATCGCTTCTTCCCCTTGCTGCAAAAATCCCATGGATGCTCTCTGTAAATTGTTTGGTAATATCCGGATGGCATTCCCCGCAGGTCTGGGGGATATTGGATCGGAAGATTGTGGATTTAGGATCGATAAGGGACCTCAAACTGTGGCTTCCATGACAATGCGTGCACGTAATCTCGCCAGTCTTCCCATGCACGCTTTTTTTGAATTCCTCTTTAGGAATGGCCGCACCTAATGCATGCTGTTTGACAAATTCAACATCCGCATGACAGCGATTACATGTCTTATCGATGTTGGAAACATGGGTGATTGACTTGGGATTCTTACTTGGCAGGATATTATGTTTTCCGTGACAATCAAGACAATTGGCTGCCCTTTCTGTCCCCTTCATAATCATCTTGGAATGAAGGCCCTGCTGATATTCTTTATTCGCCTTCGCATGACAGGACCCACAGTTCACACTCTTATCCGCAGCCTTTTTCCCCCCTTCGGCATGGGCATCGTCCTTGATACGGGTGTGGCAGTCCGAGCAGGAGAGTTTCCCATGGGCCGAATTTTTAAACCCGGCCTCAGAAACAAAAAGAGGGACCGTTCTTCCACGAGCATCTTTCTTCTTGAGTGACTCATCCTGATGACAACCCAGGCACATGGAATGATCACTCCACACAACCCCCGCTGTCGACCCTATAAGAAGGAAAATGGAAAGGATGCCCCAGAGGGCAAACCCAATCTTACCTTTCCCCATCTTTCTCTTCATGCTGGAACCCTCCTTGGAATAAGGAAAGGAAAAAATCCCGCTTTTAAGTTTTCCCTTTCTATCTTTTCGAAGGCACAATCGATGGCCGACTTGATCTCCTCCAGATCGACCGGTTTCATCGCCTGATAGAAAATCCCCGCTCCCCGCAACCGTTTCACCAGACCGAGAGAGGCTTCTGATGAGATGACGATGACCTGAATCCTTTCATTGATTTTTTTGAAAAGCGGTACTAAGTCACACGCCTTCACCCCTTCAATCTCATCATCCAGAAGAACGATATGAATGTGCCCTTTCCGCACCTTCCGGATCATCTCGCTCACCATCTTTGCCGTCTCAACCCTATATCCAATGCCGTGCAAAAATGTGGAGAGCGATCTGGCTCCAAAATCATCCTGATAGGCTATGAGGATCGTCTTTGATTTCATCATTCTCCCTCTTCTCGGCCACCCAATCCCTTCTTCTCAGCCACCCTTATTTTAGCTTAACAACCCGCAGAAAGGAATCCCATCTTCGTTCTAAGCGACCCGAATGGGCATCTCATCCCTTCTGAAAGAAGAAAAATTCGTTCCGATAAATGAGGCAAAGAGGATGCCTGCCGGAATCAACTGGGCTAAAACTACGAAAATCCCGAAAGTGAGAAAGAACCAGATCCCTAAAAGTCCAATCCCTCTGATCCCTCCTGCATAAGCAATACCCAAAGAAAAGAGAGCGATCGCCATCAGCAGGACCAAGCTCAGAATGATTAAAATATTTTTCGTCTTTTTATCCATTTTCTATAACTCCATCCATCATTATTTTAAATTCAACACGCTTCACTCTCAATTCTTCATGCTACTTCTTAACGGGTGCTGGCTCGTATCCGGGAAGTCCAACCTTCTCTTCAGCATCTGATTCTTCTGGGGTTTTCTTCTTTTTCAAGACCAGGCCTGTGGTTGTTCCGATGAATGCGAAGAAGAGGATCGCTGCCGGTATCAATTGAAGCAGAACAATAACCGTTCCAATGATGATGAAAATCCAGAGGGCCACTCCGGCATCCTTCAGGCTGATCGATCTTGCAAATGCGGGTGTGGATATTAAGCTCATTAAAGCAACCATTAAACCTACGGTTAAAGCCTTCTTTCCTTTTACCATCCTTCATCCCCCCTTTCAAATAGTTCAACTTCAATATTGCATTTCATGTGCCAACGTTAAACCAAGGATCGATGTTTTTTAACTATATGAATTGATTGATTTTTTTAAAAACTATACTTGGACAACAAGAATAAAATGTATATTTTAAATATTCTTTTTTTGAAACAGTTTGCACAAAAATTCACTAATTACCAAAAATAATTGATTTTCAATGAAAATAAATAAATTATGCAGTGGAAATTTTCAGAACCCCAATGTCCTGGCAAGAATGGAAAAAGCGATGATAGGAATCAACCAGCAAAAAAAAGCTATGATAAAACAAAGGCTTACATCATCTGTCTCGATCTTTTTTATCTCTCCATACTTCACCACAAGGATTAAACCGAGACCTGCAATGCCAACCACAACAATCGACCAGCCTAAAATCAACCATTTAAAAAATTCTGACAATACTCTCTCCTAATTAAAAAGGGGACAGGCTACTTTTTGGTAGTAAGGAAAAAGGCAAGAAAATAATAAAAAGTAGCCTGTCCCCTTTTTATTCTTCTCTTGCCCTGAGGCTATACTTTCTCATTAACGCCTGAAAATTCGGCCGAAGCATTCCCACTTCATCGGATGCCTTGGTCACATTCCATTGATTTCGCTCCAGTGCATTGATGAGAAAAGCCTTCTCTATATCCTCCACGGCCTTCTCCCTCAGTTGCTTCTTGATCTCCTTTAACTCTTCACTGGTCACCGGAACAGGATTCTCCAGGCTTTCCTTCTCCTGCTTGTCGGGCAGAATGAGATGTTCGACCCGAACCATTTCCTCGTCCATCATCACGACTGTGCGCTCGATTACATTCTCCAGTTCCCTCACATTCCCCGGCCACGGGTATCTCATCAGTCTCTCCATCGCCTCAGGGGTAAATCCTTTTATCATTTTTCCCATCTCTTCAGAATATTTTTTCAGAAAATGGACGGCCAGGAGGGGAATATCTTCCTGATGTTCTCTCAACAGAGGAAGGCAGAGGGGAACAATGTTCAACCGGTAATAGAGATCTTCCCGAAAGGTCCCTTCTTTGATCATCTTTTCCAGATCTTTATTGGTTGCGGCAATCAACCGGATATCGACCTTCTTAGTTTTTGTCCCTCCCACGGGCGTAAACTCCCTCTCCTGCAATACCCTCAGGAGCTTGGCTTGAATGGCAAGGCTGATGTTTCCCACCTCATCGAGGAAGACGGTTCCTCCATCTGCCACTTCGAAGAGCCCTGGCTTCGTCGTAATGGCGCCGGTGAAGGAGCCCCTGACGTGACCGAACAGTTCGCTCTCCAGAAGATTCTCTGAAAGGACGGCACAGTCGACCGGCACAAACTGTTTCTCCCTCCTTTGGCTATTGAAATGGATAGCTCGGGCGATGAGTTCCTTTCCTGTGCCACTCTGGCCATTGATCAGGACCGTGCTATCCGTCGGAGCTACCTTTGCAATGATCCGGTAGATCTCCTGCATCTTCTTGCTCTTACCCACGACATTTTGAAACCCGTACTTTTCCTGTAGCTCCTGTCGCAAATAGATATTTTCTAAAAGGAGATTTTTTTGATCAATGGCCTTCTTCACCACGATCGAGACTTCATCAGGAGTGAAGGGCTTTGGAATATAATCGAAGGCCCCTAATTTCATTGCCTCGACCGCTGTCTCAACAGTGGAAAAACCGGTAATCATAATGACGATGGTATCCGGATACTCCTTGCGTAATCTCTTCAGAACCTCCATGCCATCGATCTCTGGCATTTTGAGGTCGGTAATGACAATGTCAAAGTGGGTCTCCTTCATCCTTTCGAAAGCTTCCATCCCGCTGAGAACGGTTTCCACCTCATAACCATCCTCTTCGAGAATCCGCTTACAACTTTCGCAGACGATCAGCTCGTCATCGATGACCAATAGCCTTGGGTTGGACGCCATCCATTCCTCCTCATTCTCTTGAATGATTCATCAGAATACTACCATAAAGTTTAGAACCCTTTCAATCTCCTTCCCTTCCCAATGCCGCCGGTCTTCCTAAGCGCCCTACCAGGAGAGCGGCAATAATACAGGTCAATGCCCCCAATCCGAAGGACCATCGAAAAGTCCCTGTGAGATCGACCATACGACCTGCTAAAATGGGCCCGAGCATGGCTCCAAAGCCATAAAAGATGGTCAAAACTCCAATGACGGTTCCTGAAACTTCTTTGGGGAAATAATCCCTCGCACAGGCGCTGTACATCGGCCATATGGGACTGTAAAAAAATCCGAAGATTCCTACTCCTATCTGCAGAGGGACGATCTGCTTGCCAACAAAGATGATCAAAAGGATGCTAAGCGCCAACAACGAGTGGATGATGATGAGTGATTTCTTTCTCCCGATATAATCGGAGAGGGACATCATGATCATCCCCCCCGCTATCCCGGTGAATGCCAGAATGGTAATGAAGGCGGAAGCAATGGGATAAGGAACCTTCAATTCGTTCACCCCATAGGTGACGATGAGGTCTGTAATGATATAGACTCCGGCAGAGATAAAGAAGTAGGAAAATCCAATCAGCCAAAAATAGCGCTCTCTAAAAATATCTCTGTAATGAAACGAGGAGGGAGGTTCAATAGATCTTGAGGTCTCTCCCCTGGGAAGAAGTTCCATATCCTTTGGATCACTTCTCAGAAGGAAGCCATTCATCACGGCAAGAATCAAACCGGAAATGCCCAGGAGATACCAACCCATTCTCCAACTATAGGCATTGACGATGTGAGGGAGAACGATTCCCATCAGACCGTAACCCAACGCATAACTTGGAGAAAGGACCCCTAAAGCCAATCCCCGCCTCGTAGTTCCAAACCATTTCTGGATCAATGCCACAGTCGGGGCCCATATGGCGGAAGCTCCAATGCCAACAACAGCATGAAATAAGATGGCTGTTATGAGACTATCCGCCTTACCCATTAAAAAGGTCCCCGATCCCAGAAAGAGGCAGAAGAAACTGATGATGAATCTTGCGCCAATCCGGTCCGTAAGCCATCCCATCAGCGGGGAAAAGAGAATGTAGGCGAAGAAGTAGGCGGCCCGGATCATTCCTGCCTGAGTCATATCGATATGGAGATCCCGGATCATTCCCGGCAGGAGAATGGAATAGGCGCCAATTCGAATGCTATAGTTGATAAAAAGGGTGATGAAACTTGATGCCAGGACAACCCATGCCCAGTGAACCTTCATTCCCATATCCGTTGCCATCTTGGTGCCTGGTGGGTATTTAAAGCCTCTTCTCCAGATCCCTCAAATCTGAGAGGATGGAATGACCGCTCTGTTTACCCGATCGATCCAGATAGAAGGCCTCGATCCCCATGGATCGAGGAACGAGATAGTCAAATTCATAGTGGTCGCCGATATGAACGATCTCCCGGGGCTCGGCCTCAAGGATCTCACAAATTCGTTGATAAAAATAGGCCGTCTTTTTAACCAGCCGGAAGTCAGAGGTTGCTGAAAAGATCCGGTCGAAATACCTTTCAAGCCCCGTGGCTCCCATCTCGATCTCAATGAACTCTCTTCCTGCATTGGAGGTAAGAACTAAAGGGTATTTCTCCCTTAAGCGTTCCAGAATGTGATTGACATCGTGATAGACATTGATCTTATCAACATATTGTTCCATCAGGGTCTTCCAGGCCTGATCGAGTTGAAAAAGCTTAAACCAGTACTTAATGTCATACCATTCAATCGCACCCTCTCCTACTTTCTGGTACTCCCCTATGACAAACGTTTTTGCCTCATCGAAAGAAAGCCCTTTCTTCCGGGCATAAAGCCACGGGATACCATGTAACCAGACCCAATCCGTGAATTCCGGATCGACCAGCGTCCCATCCATATCAAAAGAGATAAATTTAGCCATCCCTCTCCTAAGTTTAGAAATCCTAAATCCGAATATCGAAATCCGAAACATCAAATCGTCAGGCGTGAACAGTGAAGCGTAAAGTGATAACACCTTACACCTAACTCTTTACGCTGGAATTTCGTGCTTCGAATTTAGATCCTTTCAACAACCACATCTTCTGCCGTCCGGACCTCCCTTTCCAGATCAACGATTACGATCGTTCGGATCGGCAGGTAGGCCTTCGAAGTGAAAATGGTGACACATCTCTTTTGATACATCCATAAAGGAGCATGGGGCTGATGGGATCGGATGAGAATTCTTTTCTGATATTTCTCCATCAACCGATCGAAATAGGGCTCACCGAATTGTGGCCTTCCCCACAAATCTCCCGCCACCTCGACCTTCTCCTCCACAAAATCTCCCCAGACGACCCTGTCCCAGTGGCTATCCCCCCATTCAATCCTATTCATCTCCTCAAGTGATTCCAGATCGGGCAGTACTCCGTGAAGGGCTATGATTCCGTTCTGAGAAGTAGCACAGAGAGGAAATTTTGAGAAGAGAAGTCCGTATTGTTCTTTCTCCTTAGGAGAAAGGGATTCCCAAAAATTGGCAGGAGACAACTCCTTGACCATATACCCTTCGTGATTCCCTGCTAAAAGGAAGATCTTCTCCGGATGTTCGAGTTTCATCTGGAGGAGGGTGTGAATATTCTCCTGAGAATCATTCCCCCGATCCACATAATCGCCTAAAAAGACGATCCGGTAAGGTTTTTTGAGGTAATGACGGGTGACCTGCTCTGTCGCATTTTGGTCTCCATGCGTATCACCCACAAAAACGACTTTCCCCTCTGAAGGAAGAGGAATCAGCCGTGGCTCTTTTTCCAGGAGCTTTTCAACCTTCCCAATAAGACCTTCAGGTTTCATCCCTACGGCTCTGTCTTGATGACTTTGACATAGACCTGCCGACTTCTCGGGCCATCGAATTCACAGAAGAAGATTCCCTGCCAGGTCCCGAGGACCAGTTTTCCTGACTCGACAAAAACGGTTTCGGAACATCCGATGAGGCTCGATTTGATGTGAGCCGGAGAATTTCCTTCGGTATGCTGGTACTTATCCTCAAAAGGAACGATCTTATTCAATTCCATCAGGATATCTTTCGGAACGCTGGGGTCCGCATTCTCATTGATCGTGACCGCAGCGGTGGTATGAGGAACAAAGATGATACAGACGCCATCTCTCACTCTCGTCTTTTGAACCGCCTCCTCGACCGAACGGGTAATATCGATGAACTCCGTCGGTTTCGAACTCCTCACCTGAAAAGTCTGCATCCTCTCTCCTCCACCTCTCCCAAAATATTTCCGTGACTCCTTCTCATACCACATCCGCTGAAGAATCTCAATAAAACCTCATCATAAGTAAACCCCGTTAGAAATTCCAGCGGGGCATTATTTCTAACGGGGTAAACTACCCAGGCCGTTCCCCTTTTCATCTATGCCATCCGTCATACCAATCTTCTGGCGATGGCCCTGGAATCAAAGGGCTTCAGCCCCGAATCGAAGCGGACCTTCTACTACGAATCCCGTATGACCAGGAGGGATTATCTGGCGCTCGCTCTGCTTGTGGTCATCCTCGGGGTATTGCTCTACCTCCGATTATGGCTTAAACTGGGTATAGTATTATCAGGTCGTATGTAGGAGAAGGACGATGGATGAAAATTTGCAGCCCTTTTTAACCGCCACGGCCATCATTGATAGCGAACACCAGAGGGTCCGGAATTATGCAATGGACGCTATTCAGGGAGTCAAAGACCCTGTTAAAATGGCGGCGAATATCTACTTGACCGTCCGTGACAACATTCTCTACGATCCTTATTCTCCCTTTTATCTTCCCGAACATTATCGGGCCGGTTACGTGATCAAGCGAGGACGGAGCTTCTGTGTGCCAAAGGCTTCCCTTCTCTGCGTCCTGGGGAGGGCCTGCGGCATCCCTTCACGGGTGGGATTTGCTGATGTGCGGAATCATCTCGCCACCAAGCAACTCATTGACTATATCGGAAGCAATCTCTTCGTCTACCATGGCTTTGTCGAATTCTATCTGGAGGGAAAATGGCTGAAGGCGACACCGGCTTTTAACAAAGATCTCTGCAAGAGGCATCATGTTCCACCCCTTGAATTCAATGGCCGTGAGGATTCTCTGTTCCAGGCTTATAATCTGGAGAATCAAAAATTTATGGAATATGTGAATTTTTATGGGGTCTATGTGGATATTCCCGTGGATGAAATTGTGGCAGGCTGGAAAAAGTTTTATGGCGAGGAGCGTGTGAACCGCTGGATCAAGAGATTCGGAAAAGGAGGAAACCGCAGCCTTTCGGATTTTGAGACCGAAGATGTTTTTAACAGATAGAAAAACAGTTCTTGAAATCTCACTTCAAATCGTTTATCTTGTTTCATCATATTCCGGAGGGGATCGGTATGGCTCAAAAAAAGGTTTCAGAGATTTTGAAACTGGTCGAATTTCTCAATCAGGAGATTAAAGAGGTATCAAAAAAATTAAGCCGCATAACGCCCAAAGAGATCAGTGAAAAGCTGGGTGCCTTAGCCCTCCTCCGAGAAAAGGTCTTGAATCTCCCTGTGGACATTCCCCAGGATTTGGAAAAGGGCCTTTCTGAACTCTACCCCCTCCTCAACAAAATCAGACAGAAACCCTCCTGATCTCAATTTCGGATTTCGGAATGCAGATTTCGGAATTAAAGACCTTACTTCGATTTCTAATTATTCCGCAATCCGAAATCCACAATCCGCAATCTAATAGAAGGCAAGGCTGGCAAAGGAGACGACGGATTGGGTCTCCGGAGTAAATGCTTGACCATAGTTGAGGAGTTTGCCTTCCCTGGCTTTGATGACATTGAGCATGGCATAGATGGCCGGAAGGCCGCAGATCCTTCTTCGATCCTGCTCTCTTGAAATGGAGGAAAAGAATCCCTCCTCATCCACTCTCTCCACATATCCCAGCAGCTCCTTATCCTCTGCTTCAAGGATTCGAAGACCATATTCTCCAGTCCCTTCCCGGTCTCCAAATTGAAGACCCATATGGGCGAGATCAGCGCTGGCTATATAACAGACCTCTCTCCCGAGGGATACGATGGACTCCCGCAGGGCTTCGATGAACTGACGGATGGGTGAAAGCTCCATGGGTGATATTCCGCTTCGAATCGCCTCATGGAATGATCCGTTCAGAATGGGAACAATCCGGATTGGGGCAGGTTCCGGGTAGAGGTAACGCAGAAAGACGCATTGGAACTCAATCGAATGCTCGCTCCGGTGAATCCCTTCGTCCTGAAAAAGGTTGTAAGGGCAACGGGACTGGATTGCATCGATCAGTTCCTGATCGACATTCAGAGCGCCGAGGGGTGTCATGAAATCTTTCCGGGTGAGAGAAAAGGGTTGTTCCATCAAGGTGTGAGCCGTTCCAAAGATGATGAAGCAAGAAGATAAATTTCTCTCCCGGATCTCCCGATGGGCAAAGGCATAACAGGAGCCCCCTCTCTGAAAATCGATGTGTGGGGCGATCACCCCTTTCAATCCGTTTGCGCCCCTCTTCTCTGAAAGGGGTCCCGGGCCATCTGGTCCGGCAAAATATCCGGAAAGTTGGGCCCTAAGTCTGCCTGCTTCCTTTTCATAACTCTTTCCGGCAAACGCAGCCTCTCTGAGGGTCGCCCTCTTAAAGCTCTCCCCTTTCTGTCTCAAGGCCTCCTGAAATTTTTCCCCTTCGAGAAAGAGGCTTTCATCCAATTGATCGATAATTTCCTGGATCTTCTCCGTAAAAAGCAATTCTCCGAATCTCCTCATATATTCGGCCTGAATATCCAGAATCGAATGACGACCATCGAAGAGGGAGATGATGAAGTAAAGAGGAGGGGGCAGAAAGAGGGCCTTGTCGCTAATATTCTGAGGGTCCTGAA
>JASEIE010000309.1 GCA_030024065.1 Thermodesulfobacteriota bacterium | reverse complement strand
CAAACATAGGTTAATGGATATTAGTATTGTTTTAAAGAAAGGAACCACCTACATCCTTTTATTGGTCCTTTTGTTTGTCCCTTCTTTCCTTTTAATCATCCTCAGTCAAAAGATTTTTCTTGGAAAGATTAGTTATTTGTTTTCTTTGGCCATTTTCTCCATTCTTTTTTTGGTGGCAGTCTTTTTCCATAAGATTAAACCGGGGACGGAAAAAACCGTGGAGCACTTCTTATTTAAGAATAAGTATGATTATCGGGAGACTCTGGGAAAATTCAGCAGGGCCATGGTGACCATACTCGATTTGCACTCTTTATCGAAAAGGATCATTGAGACCATTACGCAGACGATGGGGGTTGATAAGGCGTCTCTATTTTTGTTGAACGACGAAAAAGGGGGATATGACTTATTCGAATCAAAAAACATAAAAACGGTTTCCCCTACTCTTTTTCTTTCAAAAGGAGCTCCCCTACCCCATTATTTACAAAAAATTGGAGAGATTATTGTTAAGGAAGAATTGGCCAAAGGGACAAACATTCCAGAATTAAATAGTATTATTAACCAGATGTCTCTATTGGAAGCAGAGGTCAGTATTCCCCTTATTTCAAGAGGTCAACTCATCGGAATGATTAATCTCAGCCATAAATTCAATAAAGATATTTATTCCCATGAGGATATCGAGCTCCTGAGTACCCTGGCCAATCAAACATCCATTGCTTTGGAAAAT
The DNA here is from genome assembly GCA_030024065.1 of Thermodesulfobacteriota bacterium. Next base: position 4,074 of record JASEIE010000309.1, on the reverse strand, counting down.
GCAAGACTTTTTGAGGATTTGAAGAAATCGAAATCCTATATTCGAAGGGCAGACCGTCTGGCTTCCCTGGGCACCCTGACAGCAGGACTGGCCCATGAAATCCGTAATCCCCTGGTTGCCATCAAGACTTTGACCCAGTTATTACCCGAACGGCTTGAGGATGAGGAATTCCGAAATCATTTCCTCAATATAGCATCCGGAGAGGTGGATCGAATTTCATCGTTGGTGAATGAACTCTTAGATTTTGCGAGACCTTCCAGCCCGAAACTGGAGCTTGAAGATATCAACAACATTTTAGACGGGATGATCCTGCTTGCCTCCACAGAGACGAAAAAGAAACAAATCCAGATCACAAAAAAATATGCATCCGATCTACCTCACATTAGAGTTGACCGGGAACAGATCAAGCAGGTCTTTTTAAACATTTTATTAAACGCTATTGAAGCCACCACCGGGAATGGGGAGATCACCGTAAAAACCCGTTCCTTTAATAAACCCGGAGGGGATCCCTATTTGCAAATCGAATTTGCTGATACAGGTTGTGGCATCCCGGAAGAGTATCTCGAGGATATATTCAATCCTTTTTTTACGACAAAGATGACTGGAAGCGGTCTGGGACTGTCAATCTCCAATCAAATTATTGAAGAACACAGTGGATATATTTCTGTGGAGAGCCAGGTGAAGAAAGGAACTTCTTTCTTCATCAATTTACCTTTTGACCAAAATCATCCAAAAAGAAGACGGAATGATTTGGAAAATCACCGAACCACGACATTTATTGAGCAACGATGAACTATCAAGAATTACTTCAATCCCCCATCCTTTCACCACAGATCATCAAACTCACTCAAAAAACTGCCCAGAGCAATGTTCCTGTTCTGATTCAAGGAGAACAAGGGACAGGAAAGGAGTTGATCGCAAAGATCATCCATCATACGGGAGATTGGAAATACCATCGTTTTTATAGAGTCGATTGCCAAATTCTAACAGAGGATGCCTTCAATGCCCAGCTCTCCCGTCTCTTTGAAGAAACCAATTACGGCGCAAATCCCGCCACCCTCTATTTAAAAGAAGTCGGCTATCTCAGCTTGATGGACCAGTTGAAACTTCTGGAATTGATCGAGAACGAAATATTTCAAAATGGTGCGGAGAAAAAGGCTTTTAAAAACATACGGTTTATCTCCTCCTCTTCGGAGAATCTGAAGGAAAAGGTAGCACAGGGAAAATTTTCAGAGGATTTATACATCCGCTTAAATACCCTGTCCATTCACATCCCTCCCCTGAGGGATCGTGTTAGAGAGATCTCCGCGATCGTTCAATATCTCCTGGAAGAAAATATCAAAAAGATGAAGATCAAAAGGGTGAGCATCTCGAATGAGGTTCTCAAGTTGTTAGAAAACTACTGGTGGCCTGGAAATTTGAAGGAACTGGAGCATGTCATTATCCAGAGCGCGATTTGGTCAGAGGGAGAACGGGTAATGGAAAAGGATCTTTTTTTCGAGACCGAGATGGGAAAAAATTCATTTCTCTCCTTTCTGAAGGCAGAGGTGAAACCGGCCAAGTTTCCTAAAAATAACCTCGATGGATCGAAAATCCATGCCTCCTCCGCATTTATCATTGAACTGGTCCATCGCATCAAAAACCCCCTTGTCTCCATCAAGACCTTTACGCAACTCTTGAGAGACAAATTTAACGATCCGGAGTTCAGAGACTATTTTTATAGAATTGTCACCGAGGATATTGAGAAAATCGATGCCGTTCTCAACGGCCTTCTTGGTTACATTAAGATCAACCACCCGATCGAAAAGAAGAATACCGTTCACTCCATTATCGAAGATGTCCTCAAAAAGTATGGACCTCAGATTGAAAATAAGAAGATTAAAATATTGAAAAAGTATGAAACAGACCTTCCCGAAACCGTCATCCATGACGAGCAATTGAGATATATCTTAAATTCACTTTTCCAGTATGCCATTCCTTCGATCCCTCTGAACGGAAGCATTGGATTTTTAACTAAATCATTCGAGGACCAGAGAGGAAATGGGGAGGAGAAGTCATCCATTGAGAATGAAAAAAGATATATTGAGATATTGATAGTCTTCACCGGATATAAGAAGCCCATCGAGTCATTGGAGACTCTCTTGGGAATACCTTCCGCTCAGGAAAAGGAGCTGACCGACCTGGAGATTCGACTCATCAATGAAATGATTCAAAAGAACCGAGGAAAGATGAAATTTGAAGTCAATGAGAAGAAGCTGAGAACCCTCATCTCCTTGCAGTTTCCTGTCGAGAGGAGAAAGGTGATCTATTATCAATCCATCAATAATTCATAGGGGGAGGTCAGATGCCTGGGAGTGAACCATTGAGAAGCGTACTCGTGGTTGATGATGAGGTAGGGGCCAGAGAATCCTTAAAGATGATTTTAAAGGGTGATTATCAGGTCGTACTGGCGAAGAATGCAGGAGAGGCTTTTCAGCAAATCGAGCACCATACCCCTGATATTGTTCTCCTCGACATCCTCCTTCCGGATATGGATGGATTAAAGGTGCTGGAAGTGCTGAAAAAGAATTTACCCGACCAGATTGTCATTATGATCACGGCCACCAAGACCGTCAAAACAGCTGTGGAGGCGATGAAACTCGGAGCCTACGACTATGTCACTAAGCCTTTCGATGTGGATGAACTCCGTCTAATCATCAACCGGGCTCTTTCTGCGAAGGCACTGAAAGAGGAGAATCAGCGTCTATGGATGGAGGTTGATCGGAGTTTCGGTTTTGATAATATCATTGGGAAAAGCAAGGGGATGAGAGAAATCTTTAAAATGGTGAGGCAGATTGCCGATACCAAATCAACCGTTTTAATTATGGGGGAGAGCGGAACAGGAAAAGAACTGATTGCCCGGGCCATCCATTATCATAGCCCGCGGAAAAACCATCCTTTTGTGACCATCAATTGTGCAGCCATTCCTGAGACCCTGATCGAGAGTGAATTATTCGGACATGAGAAGGGGGCATTTACGAATGCGATCGAAAAAAAGTTGGGCCGATTTGAGATGGCCAATCAGGGAACTCTTTTCCTCGACGAGATCGGCGAATTGAGCCTAACCACTCAGGCTAAAATCCTCAGGTTTTTGGAAGAGAAGGAGTTCAATCGGGTGGGAGGATCGAAAACGATCAAGGTCGATGTGAGACTGATTACAGCGACGAACAAAGATTTGCCCCAATTTATAAAAAAGCGGGAGTTTCGCGAGGACCTCTACTACCGGATCAATGTGGTACCTATCATTCTCCCTCCTTTAAGGGAAAGGAAAGAAGATATCCCTCTGTTGATAGATCATTTTATAAAAATATTTAGCGATGAGAACCATAAAAATGTGAAAGGGATCAGGAAAGAGGCGCTCGAAATGATGGTAAATTATGAGTGGCCCGGGAATGTTCGAGAACTGGAGAATTTGATCGAACGGGTCATCGCCCTCACCGCTAATGAGTCTATCCAGCCCGATGAATTACCTCTTCCCTTAGTCAATCTTTCCAAAACGAACGGATTAAAGGAATCGATCTTAAGCGGGCAGATCTCCTTTTCGAAGGCAGAGGAAGAATTTGAAAAGGAGGTCATCCTGGATGCCCTGAGGAGGACCAATTTTATTCAATCCCATGCTGCAGAGATATTAGGGATCAGCCGGAGGATTTTAAAGTATAAAATGGACAAATTGGGTATCCATCACGACCGAATAAAATATTTTTCGTGATCCTTCACACTACCCGCCCTTCAGAACAGGGGCAAAGCCATTCTTGGAGTTCGCCCAAAATTGTTAAGCTTCGTTCATTTATGAACAAACACCTTAATTACATTCCTCTGCCATTAATCCCCCTTTTTATCAAACAAATTATCCTCTTAAATATCAATTAATTACAAAACATTTATAATTCGTTTTTTCAGTTCTGAATGGCAAACTTCTTGCTTAAATACCCTATTGTCTAAATCTTATTTATATACAGCGCCATTAATCACAACAAAGCACGTCATTCCTGCGAAAGCAGGAATCCAGGAAAACACTGGATTCCGGGTCAAGCC
>JASEIE010000308.1 GCA_030024065.1 Thermodesulfobacteriota bacterium | reverse complement strand
TTAATTATAGAATATAAATATAACTTGTTCAAGTTATTTTGCAACGGCTCCTTAGCCATGCTTCTCTCTCGATGGAGAATAGGCTGTTATGATCTGTTCTGAAAGATTGGCCTTCTTCTTTAAAATCTCCTCATCCATATCGACGAAGGTAATCGCTTCAGGAGAACAATAAAAGACGCACTGCGGATTTCCCTCGCATAGATCGCACTTCGCGGGACAGTGTTTTTCTTTGGAAAAGCCCATATTTCCAAAGGGGCATGCCAGGACGCAAAGCTTACAACCCACACACTTCTCTTCATTCACAGTGACCAAATCTCTTTGAGAATCCTTTTGGATCGCATTCATCGGGCAGACCTCGCCGCACGGAGAGTCATCGCATTGGAAACACATGATCGACACAAAGTACTTATTATTCGAGTTGATATTATGGATATTCGATTTCCTGTGATTGCATTCCCCTGCATGGACAAGGGAACAAACCATTTCACAGGCGCGACAACCCGTACACTTTGCATAATCAACCTTCAGGATCTTAACCATTTTCACGTCCTTTCTTCATTTTTTCACTTTAATTTCATCTGCCAGAGACGATCATCTCGTGGTTATCAACCTCGTAGATTTAGTAAGTCGCTGAAAAAGTCGCTCTTCGCTGCTCAGCGTCTTTTTTCGACAATGCAAAGACTCGCTTCAGTGCAAATTCGAAACTCGCCTTTCAGGCTCAGACATCGAATTTGCGACCGTTCCGTTTCGCTAAAATTTATGCCCGAAAAAATCTGAATTTGCAACTCGGAGCAACGCTCTTGGGTTTTTCAGCAACCTGATAGTTTGTTCTTTATATAATTTAGGAGTCCACCCTCCAGGAGAATTTCCCGCTCTCGGCGAGTGAGATGAAACTTGACGGAAAACCTATATCCTTTGGTCAAGTTTTCCATCTCGAGATGATCTCCTTCCTGCACTATCTGTCTGACTTTCGAGAAACTTAATTCATCTCCCTGTTCCAGTCTGGCATAATCGTCGCCCTTGATTGTCAACGGGATAATCCCGAAGTTGATAAGGTTATCCCTGTGGATTCTGGCAAAGGACTTGGCCAGTATGACCTTAATCCCCAAATATCTGGGGCACAGGGCAGCGTGTTCTCTGCTAGAACCCTGACCATAATTTTCTCCAGCAACGATAACTCCTCCTCCTTTTTCCTTAGCCCGTTTAGCTAATGTGGAATCAACCGCCTCAAAGATAAGTTCGGAGAGAGCGGGAATATTCGATCTCAAAGGAATTGCTTTTGATCCCGCAGGAACAATATGGTCTGTGGTAATATCATCCCCCAGTTTTAACAAGACTTCCACCTTAAATTCGCTTTCTACTGATCCGGGAAGATCGATCGGCTTTATGTTCGGTCCTCTGAGGATGGCGATCTCTTCTGGGTTTTCCGCAGGTGGCAGAATCATATCATCTGTTTCAACAAGACCCCTAGGGAAACGGATCTTTGGGAATGGACCAAGAGTTCTTGGGTCCGTCAATTTGCCGGTTAATGCGGACGCGGCAGCCGTTTCAGGACTGACCAAAAATACCTGAGCATCTGGCGTTCCGCTTCGCCCTTTGAAATTCCTGTTGAAAGTCCTCAAGGAGATTCCTTCAGAAGGGGGGGCAAGTCCCATCCCGATACAAGGCCCGCACGTAGGTTCGAGGATTCTGACTCCGGATTCAATCAGATCAGGGAGAGTTCCGTTTCTTGCCAAAAGTTGTAAAACCATCCTTGAACCCGGAGCGATGGCAACAGATGCTTCTCGATGAATCTTTTTCGATTTCAGAATACGGGCCACAATCATCAGATCCCGGACAGAGGAGTTCGTGCAACTCCCGATGATGATCTGATCCGCTTTAATTCCTTCGACTTCTTTTACAGGTACCACATTCCCGGGAGAATGGGGTTTGGCGACCAATGGCTCAAGTCGGCTCAAGTCGAACTCTATCACCTCATCATAACAGGCACCTGAATCTGCTTTCAGCTCCTTCCACACATTTACTCTGTCTTGGCCGCTTAGATAATCACGAGTGATTGAATCGCTAGGAAAGATAGAAGTGGTTGCTCCCGTTTCTGTTCCCATATTGGCGATCGAGGCTCTTTCGGGGATCGAGAGTGTTTTAACCCCTGGGCCGTCATACTCAAGAATTTTTCCAAAGCCTCCCCTTACCCCCAACCTCCTCAACACTTCGAGAGCCACATCTTTAGCCGAAGTCCATGGAGGAAGTTTCCCTTTCAACCTTACAAGGACAAATTCGGGTACGGAAAGATAAAAAGGACTTCCTGCCATCGCAGCAGCGATATCAAGGCCTCCTGCCCCAATGGCCAACATCCCTAATCCTCCAGCAGTAGGGGTATGGCTGTCCGTTCCTAATAAAGTTTCTCCTGGAACTCCAAACCGTTCATAATGCAATTGATGACAGATACCGTTTCCAGCCCTTGAAAAATGGACCCCATATTTTGAGGTAAATGTTTGAAGAAACGATGATCATTCGCACTCTCCGGCCCCGTCTGGAGAGTATTGTGATCCACATAACAGACCGCCAATTTTGTTCTTATGCGAGGGAGACCGATCGCCTCAAATTGAAGAAAAGATATGAAACCCAGCGTATCCGTTGTTAACACCTGGTCGATGGTTAAGGGTATTTCCGTTCCCTTCTCCACACTTGAATCCCCACAATGGGTCTTCATCAACTTAAAGGCTAAATTTTGTCCCACGTTTAAACCTCCTAGTTCTCAGATCATTGATACTGAGCATTCAAGGAATTCCTTTTAAAACTCTGCATTGAAAAGGTTCGACTGAGATTGAGAGAATGTTGCACTATTTTAAAAAAACCGAATTCTGTGAAACTCCCCGTCCCTGCCTACCGCAGGCAGGGACTCCGCCTATCCCGCTATGGGCAGGACGGAAAACTTGCCCGTCAAAATACCAACCCAGAATATGCTTCCTAGCCAAATCGTTGATGGACGGTATGTTGACTCGCAGATAGGTCGCAAGCATTGGCCAACGAGTTCCTAAATCCCTCCAAATTGAACGATGTTTTTAGGCAGAAATTGATCAGGCGAGCAGATTTGCCAACTCCTTGACGTCTTTCATCTCTTCCAACTTGTTCACTTTCTCAATGATGGTTTCCACTCGTGCCTCATCGATCGGTATGAGGGAGAATCTCGCACACTTGCGGAATTTTTCCGTGACCTCCTTTAAGGTGAGAGGGTCTTCTGGCATCCCCTTGTAAGTGTGAACCGTCTCTGAATAGACTTGACCCGATCTCACTCTGATTTTCACCGTGATAGGAACTTTATGTTTGATTTTTGGATCGACGATGAGCTTTACTTTCTCTGTTAGAGCCTTTATTTTTAAGTCTTTGATGGCCTTTTCCGTGAAAGAATCCAAAAAGACATCCCTTCTCAGGATCGCTGCCGCTACATTATAAGAGGCACAGAACTGGGCATCAACCAGAAAATTCTTCTCGATGCGAAAGGGCCTTGCCACCACGTTCGCAACCCAAGGAGAGATCGTCACTTCCACTTCTTCAATATCTTCCGGTTGAATATCATGTTTGAAAACGTTTGAAAGAGTTGCTCCGATAATCCCATGATTTGCGCGGCAGCATGGATAGGGTTTCATACTCAAATTTTCAATCTCGTATCGTTTACCCAGATCAGCGGTCAATTGATGAGGACCATACTGAAAATCACTATCCGTAGAACGGATCTGATCCTTCTGGCATTCTGCTTCCTGATAACCATCATAGAGGTTAAAAAAACCATACCGGCCGTCGAGCACTCCTTGGGCCCCTGTCACTCCACTGGCTGCCAGGTAGCCGGAAAGGACGGCAGACTTGGCTGCAAAGGCCGGCTGCATCCTTTTAGTAAGCCCTCCATCTAAAATCGTCTGCATGTTCCCGGAAGTTTGACTGTAAGCAATACCAAAAGCATTGACCGTCTTCTCCACATTCAGACCCAAGATCTTTGCCACGGCTACTGTCGCTCCAAAGAACCCAGCAATCGCCGTGATATGCCACCCTTTATAGAAGCGTAATGAGAGCCCAAGGCGACAGGAGAGGTCCACACCTAAGATCAATGCTGTTATCAGTTCCTTCCCACTCACCCCTCCTTCGGCCTCAGCAACAGCCATGGCTGCTGGCAAGGCAGAGGCATTGGCATGAACACTCGCAACATCGTGGGTATCATCGAAATCTCTCGCATGGACTAGGGTCCCATTAGCTAAAGCGGCATGAACCGAAGGGACCTTTATTCCAGAAACCCATATGGTACTTTCTTTTCTCCCCCCCCATTTGACCAACTGGTCGATTACCTCCTGACAGCCTGGCGCGGAAGATCCGGAAATGGCCGCCCCCAACGTATCTAGTATGAACTGTTTACCCAGCTCCCTTATGTGAAAAGGGATGTCTTCAAAGCCGGTACGAACCACATTTTCAGCAACCTTATAGATAGTGTCCACCTCGACCTCCTCGAAACGAATATTACACTCCTCCACTTCCTCACTCGTAACACCAATCTTGACCAACGCATTTTTCTGGATCAATGCGCATCTTATAAGGCGGCTTCTCACCCTTCTGTCGTAAAAGCGCACACTTTCGCTTGAGGATAAGTACCTTCACTCCATCTGGGTCCTGGAAGAGGCGAGTAACTGTCTCAATAGTCCCCTTTACATCGAAGGGATCTTTGACTTCCACCTTGGCTCCCAGGGAGCGACAAACCGCCTCGATATCCACAATGGGCGCAGGATCACCCATGGCATTCGTACCTACACCGG
>JASEIE010000307.1 GCA_030024065.1 Thermodesulfobacteriota bacterium | reverse complement strand
GATCCAGTCGGCCCTGGGAGGAATGAATATTACCTGGACCGTCGAGGGGAGAGAGAGGTATCCTGTGAATATCCGTTACCCGAGAGAACTCCGGGATGATATAGAGAGGATAAAAAGGATATTGGTTCCAGTCAGAGGAGAAAGCGCTTCAGGGACGCAATCGATGGCCGGCTCTCCATCCCCTCTTCTCCATGTCCCCCTGGGCCAATTGGCAGAGATCAGCCACACCACAGGCCCTGCCATGATCCGGGATGAGGATGCGATGCTGACCGGTTATGTCTACGTGGATGTAACCGGAAGGGACATCGGTGGATATGTGGAGGAGGCGAAGAGGGTGATCCGGGAGAAATTGAAACTTCCTACGGGATACTCCCTCTCCTGGAGCGGCCAGTATGAGTTTCAGGTCAGAGCGAAAGAGCGGTTAAAGATCCTGATGCCCATTGTCTTCTTCATCATCTTCATTCTCCTCTATATGACATTCCATTCGATTGCAGAGTCAATCATCCTGATGGTTGCAGTCCTCTATGCCATGACCGGAGGCGTCATCCTCCAGTACCTCCTCGGATATAATTTCAGCGTGGCGGTCTGGGTGGGCTACATTGCCCTCTACGGGATAGCGGTGGAAACCGGTATAGTGATGATCATCTACCTTCACGAGGCTTTGAACAAACGTCTTGCGAAAGGAGAGAGCACACAGCAGGACATCCACGAGGCCACGGTGGAGGGTTCGGTTCTCCGGCTCCGTCCCAAGTTGATGACCGTTGGAACGACACTCATTGGTCTTGTCCCCATTATGTGGTCCTCGGGCGTGGGTGCGGACGTGATGAAGCCCATTGCAGCTCCCATTATTGGAGGCCTTCTGACCTCGACCATCCATGTGTTGATCATTACACCCGTCATCTTCGCCCTGGTCAAGGAGAGGGCTTTGAAGAAAGGGAAGTTAAAAGCAGCGGAAACGAAGATTTAATTCCTTTGCCTTCCCCCCTTGGAGACTGTGTCGTAATTACTGTTTTGTCACCCTGAATTTATTTCAGGGTCTCTAAAACATTGATTCCATTAGATGCTGAAACGAGTTCAGCATGACATTTTTTACTATTTCCCCATTGCGACACAGTCTCTTGTCAAAAGGGGGAAATTTTTTCTCCTCCCTTTGGTCTCCGACCCAGAGCGGTCTCTGACCCGGAGGGCAAAGGGAGGCGCCGCCGTCCAGAGCCGCACTGCTTAGGCCAAGCTAAGCATTGGGACTTTGGCGCCGGACGGTGGGGAGGGATTTTACGTTTTTTCAAACAACTAAATTGTTACCAAAATTCAATGGATATATTAAACTTAAAGGAGGGAATAAAATGAAAAGATGTGGTATGTTTTTTCTAATTTCTTTTTTGAGTGTATTGGTTTTTACATCAAATTCCTTTGCCCAGCATGGACATGGGGCGACTTCGATGAAGATGGAGACCCGGGAGGTTCTGACCGAAGGGGTAAAGGTCATTTTCCAGATCATGTCCAATGCGGAGCATAAGAAGATGCTCAAGGATATGAAGATGAAAGAGGATGTCGAGCCGGGAACGACGCATAATATCACGGTGACCCTCAAGGACGAGAAGACTCAGAAGGAGGTTACCAATGCCGAGGTCCAGATGAAGGTGGTTGATCCAAAGGGGAAAGATCAGATCAAGGCCCTCAAGTATGAAGGGGAGATGAAGAGCTATGATGCCTATTTCAACCTTCCCGGGAAAGGCAAGTATCAGGTGTTGGTCCTTTTCAAGAGCGGAGAAAAGAAGGGGACGGCAGGGATATATTATGAAGTGAAGTAAGTTGTCTATGGGTAAAGGTTAGGAAGCCCGTTTCGTTTAGCGTTAAAGGGTGAAGGTCAAGATTTAAAAACGAGTAACGTAACCGATTGACGATACGGGCATCTTTACCGTTACCTTTGAACTATATTCTATGCAGATGATTTTGGAGAGATTCAGTGGAGTCTAAAGATTCAGGAAAGGGTTTGGAACGTATCGACCTCCCTATTTCCGGGATGTCGTGTGCCAGTTGTGCGGCAAGGATTGAGAAAGGGTTGGGAAGCGTTGAAGGGGTTTCCCAGGCAACGGTCAATTTTGCTGCGGAGAAGGCAACCGTTCTCTTCAGTCCCGGACAAACGGACATTTCCAATTTAATCGAAAAAGTGAAAGACCTTGGATATGGGGCAAAAGTGGAGAAGGTGGTTCTTCCCATTCAGGGAATGACCTGTGCTTCCTGCGTGAGCAAGGTTGAAAAATCAGTTCGCTCTCTAAAAGGGGTGCTTCAGGTCAATGTCAACCTTGCCACGGAGAGGGCATCGATCGAGTATCTTCCGGGCATTGCTTCCATCAAGGATTTCAAGACAGCCATTCAAGGCGCAGGTTATCAGATTCTCGAGGTGAAAGTCGGAGACTCGACTCTACGAGAAGAAGATATCGTCGAGAGGGAGAGGCTTATCCGAGAGGCCGAGCTATTAAAATTAAAGTGGAAGTTTATCATTGGCGCTGTCCTCCTCATTCCCATCCTTATTTTCATGTACGGTGGCTCACTTCTTGGAAAATGGACAGGCCTTTCCATGGAGACAAATTTCTTTATCCAATTTCTATTGGCCACTCCTGTCCAGTTCTGGGCCGGATGGCAGTTTTATGTGGGATTCTGGAAGGCGACCAGGCATAAGACAAGCGATATGAATACATTGATCGCTGTCGGGACCTCTGCCGCCTATCTCTACAGTTTGATCGTGACCTTTGTTCCCCATCTCATCATGGTCAAGGGTCTGATGATGGATGTCTATTTTGACACATCCGCCGCCATTATCGTCCTCATCCTTCTTGGAAGGTTTTTGGAAGCGAGGGCAAAAGGGAAGACTTCAGAGGCGATTAAAAAACTGATCGGCCTTCAGCCCAGGACAGCCAGGATCATCCGGAATGGCGATGAGATGGATATTCCGGTGAGCGAGGTGGTGCCCGGAGACCTTGTTATTGTCCGGCCAGGAGAGAAGATTCCGGTGGATGGGATCGTGAAAGAAGGCTATTCCTCTGTGGATGAATCCATGGTCACAGGCGAGTCTTTGCCTGTCGAGAAGAAGACCGGAGATACCGTTATCGGCGCAACAATGAATAAGACAGGGACGTTTAGATTTGAAGCAACCAAGGTTGGGCAGGATACGGTTCTTTCCCAGATTGTTCGGCTGGTTCAAGAGGCCCAGGGGTCGAAGCCACCGATTGCCAGGATGGTCGATGTGATTGCAAGTTACTTTGTCCCAATCGTCATCTCTATAGCAGTGATCACATTCGTCATTTGGCTTCTCTTCGGTCCTCATCCTGCCTTTACTTATGCTTTCCTCAACTTTATCGCCGTCCTCATCATCGCCTGTCCCTGTGCCCTGGGATTGGCCACTCCAACCTCGATAATGGTAGGGACAGGAAAAGGAGCGGAAAGTGGAGTCCTGATACGGGGGGCAGAGGCCCTGGAGACAGCCCATCGGCTGGATACGATCGTTCTGGATAAGACCGGAACATTGACCAGGGGGGAACCATCGGTCACCGATCTCATCGAATCCGAAAGATTCACAAAGCAGGAGATCTTAATTTTGGCGGCCTCAGCCGAGAAAGGATCAGAACATCCTTTGGGGGAGGCGATTGTGAAGAAGGCAAAAGAGGAGAATTTAAATCTCTTAGATCCAAAGAACTTTCAAGCCATCGCAGGGCAAGGCATCGAGGCTATGATTGATTCAAGGGAAGTTCTCCTCGGAAATTTAAGGCTGATGGAAGAAAGAATAGTGCATCTTAATGGATTGCTCGGTAAGGCGGAACAGCTTTCCAGCGAGGGAAAGACCCCAATGTTTTTAGCCGTCGATGGGAAGGCCGCAGGCATTATCGGCGTTGCGGATACATTGAAAGAAAATTCAAAGGAAGCCGTGGAAACCCTCAACCGCATGGGATTGGAAGTCGTGATGCTGACCGGTGATAATGAACGGACGGCAAAAGCCATTGCCGGTCAGATTGGAATTGACCGGGTCCTTGCAGAAGTCCTTCCTGAGAAGAAGGCTGAAGAGGTGAAACGACTTCAGGGTGAGGGGAAAAAAGTTGGGATGGTAGGCGATGGCATCAACGATGCGCCTGCCTTAGCCCAGGCGGATGTGGGAATTGCCATCGGCACCGGAACAGATGTGGCAATGGAATCCTCTGACATCACTTTGATCGGTGGAGATCTGAGAGGAGTGGTGACAGCGATTGCCCTGAGCAAGGCAACGATCCGGAATATTAAACAGAACCTCTTCTGGGCTTTTGCCTATAACACGATTCTCATCCCTGTGGCCGCAGGAGCTCTCTTTCCCTTCTTTGGGATTCTTCTCAATCCCATTTTCGCCGCAGGGGCGATGGCGTTTTCATCTGTAACAGTGGTCACGAATGCTTTAAGACTTCGAAAGTTTAAGCCACCGATGAACTAAGAGACCGGAATATTGGAATGATGGAATGATGGAATGGTGGAATAATGGGGAAAGGCAACGTGAGATAAAATCATTTTTTGTCCTCAATGTTCCAATATTCCATTCTTCCATTATTCCGATATGAAAGAAAGGAGAATCCTATGCCCAAATTCTTTGATGACAATTCGTTATCGATTGGGAACACCCCATTGGTTAAAATCAATCAAATGGCGCAGGGGCTCAAGGCCACGATCCTCGGAAAGGTCGAAGGCCGTAACCCTGCCTATTCGGTCAAATGCCGGATAGGAGCGAATATGATCTGGGCCGCAGAAAAGAAGGGATTACTCAAACCTGGGATGGAGATCATTGAACC
>JASEIE010000306.1 GCA_030024065.1 Thermodesulfobacteriota bacterium | reverse complement strand
CGCCACTATGTTATAAATTCGTTGTCAAATGTGGCTTGAAAGTGCGAAAGTCCAGATCAAGCAAATCTGGTTTATCGGATTCCAATCCACCCTCGTCATCCTCCTGACCGGGGCTTTCTCAGGAATGGTCCTTGGCCTTCAAGGATTTCATACCCTCAACCGGTTTGGTTCCACTGCGCTGCTTGGGCCGATGGTCGCTCTGTCACTCGTTAAGGAATTGGGCCCCGTTCTCTCTGGCCTGATGGTAACAGGAAGGGCTGGCTCAGCCATGACGGCGGAGATAGGGATCATGCGGATCAGCGAACAGATCGACGCCATTGAGCTGATGGGGCTCAATCCCTTTCGATACCTCGTCGTTCCAAAACTGATTGCAGGAATTATTGCCCTGCCTCTGCTCACCGCCATGTTCGATGTGGTCGGCATCTTCGGCGGTTATTTTGTAGGAGGGAAGCTACTGGGCGTGGGGGAAGGCACCTACTTTGGTGAGATGGCGAACTATGTGAGGATGGAAGATGTCCTGGAAGGGGTTTATAAATCTCTCAGTTTCGGAGTGCTGATCTCCTGGGTCTGCTGCTATAAAGGGTATTATGCCGGCTTTGGAGCCGAAGGCGTGAGCAAAGCAACGACTCAGGCCGTGGTGCTCTCATCGGTCTTGATCCTCTTCTGGGATTACATCATGACATCTCTTCTTTTTTGAGGCGAAAAATAGAATGATACGGATTGAAGGGATCCACAAATCGTTCAATGGTTTTCCTGTGCTCAAAGGCGTCTCTCTCGAAGTGGAGAAGGGCGAGATCCTTGCCCTGATCGGAGGAAGCGGTCATGGCAAGAGTGTCATCTTAAAACATATCGTCGGATTGATGAAACCCGAACAGGGCCACGTCTTGATCGATGGGAAAGATATCTCCGATCTTAAAGGAAGCGATCTGGAGGGGTTGAGGAGCCGTTTCGGTTATCTCTTCCAAAGCGGCGCCCTCTTCTCCTCTTTGACGGTCTTTGACAATGTGGCTTTTCCTCTCCGGGAAAAGACGAAACTGAGTGAAGAAGAGATCAGGAAGAGGGTCCTCCATGAACTCGACCAGGTGGGCCTGGCCGATGCGGAGAAGAAGTACCCTGCTGAACTTAGTGGAGGAATGCTTAAGCGGGCAGCCTTTGCGCGGGCTCTGGTCACAAAACCCGAAATCATGCTCTTCGATGAGCCCACAACAGGGTTGGATCCCGTTATTGCCCATACGATTCTCGACCTCATCAAATCGATCCATAAACATCTTGTTTTTACAGCAATGATCGTCAGCCACGAGTTATCGAGAGTCTTTCAGATTGTCCACAAGGTGGCCATGCTCCATGAGGGAATGATCCTGACGGTTGGCACTCCCGAGGAAATCCTCTCTTCCAGGGACCCTATCGTTCGCCAGTTCATCAGTGGAAGTCTGGAAGGACCTATCAAACTCTATTAGGAAGCCATCCTGCGGCAGGGGCAGGAAATAATTCAAACAAAGAATTTATGAATTTTCCTGAGTTCCTGGTTTCATTATTATTAGAGGTGATGAGATGAAAAAAATTGATCTTGAATTAATGGTCGGACTCTTTTTCCTTGCAGGGATCCTCTGTCTGGGCTATCTCTCCATTAAATTGGGAAAGATGGAAGTGTTTGGAGGAAAGGAATATGAGGTCCATGCCATCTTCTCCAACAGTGGAGGGGTAAAGGAAGGGTCCAGCATCGTCATTGCAGGCGTGGAGGTGGGAAGGGTCAAGAGTATCACCCTCGAAAACTATCAGGCCAGGATCGCTCTCACCCTGCCATTGAATCTGAAGATCCAGGAGGATGCTATCGCCTCCATCAAAACAAAAGGATTGGTGGGAGAGAAGTATATTGAGATCTCTCCAGGAGGATCTAATAAATTAATTCCTCCGGGAGGTAAAATTCGTGAGACCCTACCCCCGGTGGATATTGAAGAGTTGATCTCCAAACTGGTCTTTGAAAAAATCTAAAGGATTAAGGATGGCAGACATGAATCGAATGCATCTCGTTAAAGGGTTCCTTTGCCTCTCTCTGACTTTCGGAATCGCCACGGCCGGTCTCGCAGGTGAGCCTCAAGATCAACTTAAAGGGACCACGGATAAGGTCCTCTCCATATTGGCCAACCCGGATCTGAAGGGTCCCGGGAAGGCCAAAGAGAGAAGAGAGCTGATCCGAAAAACAATCGATGAGCATTTCGATTGGGAAGAGATGGCGCGTCGTTCCCTCGCCAGGCACTGGGTTCAGAGAACTCCCGAAGAAAAGAGGGAATTTATACCTCTCTTTAGAGAGTTGCTGGAAAGGGTTTATGCGGACAAGGTGGAAGGTTACTCCTGGAATAAGATTCTTTATGAGGAAGAGCGTATCGATGGGGATTATGCCGGCATCAAGATCAAGATCTTCACGGCAAAGGATCAGATCATCCAGGTCGAATATCGAACCTGGAAAAAAGGAAACAGCTGGCTGGTCTACGACTTCTCGGTTGAGGGAGTGAGCCTGGTGAATAATTACCGGACCCAGTTCAACGAGATCATTGCCAAATCCTCTTACCAGGAACTGGTCAAAAGGCTGAAGGCTAAATCCACTCAAAACTGAGCCTGTTGTTTCATATGGTTATGGTTTCTGCCGTAGAAAGGTGAAGGAGATCAGGATATGAGGGCTCTCTGCAGGTTGCTTCCACTTTTAGCTTTATGGATCATTGCTTCTCCCAACCTCATCTCTGCCGAACCTGCGATGCCTACCCAATCTAATGTTACTTCAAACCCCATTTCACAGGTGTGTGCATACCTTCAGGAACCTATTGAATTAGAACCTATCGTACCTTTAGAAAACATTCGCAGCCCGGTTGAACCATCCACCCTTCACCTTGCCCATCATCTTCCTATCATCATGGCCCAGTCCGAAGAACCCTCTATAAAAGAAGAGTCAGAAACCGAAGAGCGGCCGGACACGATTGCAGACCCCATTGAACCGGTGAACCGGATCTTCTTCCATTTCAACGACAGACTCTATTTCTGGCTTCTGAAACCTGTTGCCACCGGTTACAAGACCGTTGTCCCTGAGGATTTGAGAATCGGGGTTCAGAACTTCTTTTCCAATGTGATCACTCCCATCCGTTTAGTCAATTGCCTTCTCCAGGCTAACTTCAAAGGAGCGGGGAATGAAACCCTCCGCTTCCTTTTAAATACCACCCTTGGATTGGCCGGTTTTCTCGATCCTGCAAAAAAAGAGTTGGGTATTGAAAAAAGAGATGAAGATTTTGGCCAGACCCTCGGGTTCTGGGGAATAGGGCCGATTTTCTATATCGAATTGCCTTTTCTGGGAGCTTCCAGTCTACGCGACACATTCGGGTATACAGGCGACCTTCTCCTCCATCCTCAGACCTATCTTATCTCCTCTGTTCCTGTCAAACTGGCTGTCCGTTCCTATGATATCATCAATCATACTTCTCTTAGAATTGGAGAATATGAGGACTTTAAAAGGGCTGCCCTTGATCCTTATATTGCGAAAAGAGACGCCTACCACCAGAACCGTAACTATAAGGTGAAAGAAAGAAAATAAACCCTATTGACTTTTTTCAATGGAATGATTAGGCTTTTTGAAATGAAGGTTTTGTCAACTACAACTATAGGGATAAGGAGGTCTGGATGAGTCCGGGTAAGTTCCCTTCGATTCTCAAGAAGAACAAGAAGGAAAAAAAAACGCAGGCCAAAAAAGGTGTGCTCGCCATCGAAAAGAGAAAACACCCCAGATTCTTTGTTGAGCTCCCACTGGATTACTCACGAAAAGGTAAGAACCCGGATTTCGGGGGATTGATTAAAAATGCCAGCGAAGGTGGCATTCTCGTCTACCTCCCCGAAAAATTGGATGTGGGAGAACTTCTGAAAATCGATATCTTTTTTGCAAAGGGTTTGGAATTGAATTCGATTCAGGGGGTTGCCAAAATCGTCTGGTCTGATCTGGCGGCAAGGGAAACCTGGAAAGAACACCGATATGGGCTGGAATTCCATTCCATGCCAAAAGGAACAATCCAGAAGTTGAGAAATTTATTGAAAGATGTTGGAAAGACACACAAATCTTAAGAGAACAACCTATACCCTGCGAATCGCCCCTCTGAATAATTTGTTTCGCCAATTCTTTTTTCCATCATTGACGCCTGCCTTTCTGATCAGGATTGCCTGCGTTGGCCTCCTTGCCTATCTCATGTTCGGCCATGTGCTGACCCCTTTCCGTATCAAAGGGCACAGTATGGAACCCACCTATCAAAACGGTGAGGTTAATTTCTGCTGGAGGTTCCGTTATCTTTTTTCAAAGCCCCAAAGGGGCGATGTGGTGGTGGTCCGTCTTGCCGGCCAGAAGGTGATGCTTCTGAAAAGGGTAGTCGCTCTGGAAGGCGATGAGGTGCAGTTTCGTAACGGAAAACTTCTCATCGACGGAAAAGAGACCGATGAAACCTATATCCGCTATCCTTCCAACTGGAACCTTCCCCCGCGCCAGGTGGAATCAAACTCTGTTTATGTGGTTGGCGATAATAGGGACGGTCCGATTCAAAACCACTTTTTCGGGCAAACCTCCATCGTACGGATTTTGGGAGGACCGTTATGGTAAGGATCAAATACATACTCGTCCTCCTTGTAGTGATTGCCCTTGGAATATGGGCTTCCCTTGCCCTTTTCGACAACGAAGAAAAGAGAGTGAAGAAACAGTTTCATCTGCTTTCCCAAGGGGTTTCGAAAGAACCCGGTGAAAACATCTTCACGATGGATCAAAAGATCAAGAAGATCGGCTCCCTTTTCG
>JASEIE010000305.1 GCA_030024065.1 Thermodesulfobacteriota bacterium | reverse complement strand
GAAAAAAAGCCTATGTCCTTCAAAGATGTCATGGGCCATGAAAGGCCAATAAATTTACTTCAGCGGGCAATCGCTCAGGACAAGGTCGTCCACAGCTACCTCTTTTTAGGAAACGAGGGAATAGGGAAGACCCTGGTGGCCCTCCAATTCGCCAAGGCCCTCAACTGCCTTGAAGGAGAGGAAAAGAAAGGGGACGCCTGTGATCACTGCCCCTCGTGTAAAAAGATCGATCACCGTCTCCACCCCGATGTCATGCTCATCGAACCGGAAGGACAGACGCTCAAGGTGGATCAGGTGAGGGAGATGCAGAGGGAACTCTCTTTCCGTCCTTACGAAGGAAAACGTCGGGTGTGCATTCTGACGGCTGCGGATCGGATGGCTCCCAATATGTCAAATGCCCTTCTCAAGACTCTCGAAGAACCTCCTCTGCATACGGTGATCATCTTGCTGGCCAATAATCCCAGGTTGATGTTACCCACCATACTTTCCCGGTGTCAGTTGATCCGCTTCAATCCCCTGCCCACCCCATCGGTCTCTCATTGGCTGATGAAAGAGAAGGGCTTTGAGGAGAAAGAGGCCCATCTTCTGGCCTCCCTCTCGGAGGGGAGCCCTGGAAAAGCATTAGAGATTCAAGAGGAGATAAGTCAGATTCCAAGAAAAGAACTTCTAAAAAGCTGGGTTGGTTTGAAATTTCTTTCCATCGAAGAGAAGGATGGCTGGGTTGAATTCCTCCCCTCCAAGAGAGAAAATCTCCTTCTCATCCTGGAGGTCGTCAAGACGCTTTTGAGGGATCTCATCATGGTGAAGGCATCGAAGGAGGTTTCGACGTTGATCCATTCCGATCTGTCGGATGAGATAGAAACAGTCGCTTCGCAATGGAATCTCCCTTCCCTTTTGAATCGGATGGAGATCCTCCATCAAACCAGTCAGGCAATCAAAGGCAATGCCAATACGAGATTAGCGCTGGAGGCAATGATGCTCTCCTGGGCTGAAGGATAGAGAAGATAATTCGCACAGTCTTTGTCAAAATGGCCAATGGAAAAGCAGAGGGGCTCGATGCCGGAGATCTTCCCCTTGCGAAGGGTGAGCCGGTCATCATCGAGTCGGATAAGGGACTGGTCCTGGGAAAGGTTCTCTTTGCCCCCGGGGAAAAGGAGGGACGTTCCATTCTCAAATCTCCCAAAAAGGTGGTGCGTAAAGCCACTCCCGAAGATCTGGAGCAATTTGAGAGAAACCTGCAACTGGAGAAGGATGCCTTTCAATTCTGTCTCCAAAAGGTCAGGGAGAAGGGCCTGAATATGAAGCTGGTTAAAACAGAGGCCCTCCTGGACCGTTCCAAGATCATCTTCTACTTTACGGCTGAAAAACGGGTCGATTTCCGGGAACTGGTCAAGGACCTGGCTGCCCAGTTCAGGTTTCGGATAGAGATGAGGCAGATCGGCGTGAGGGATGAGGCGAAGATGATCTGTGGCGTCGGAAGCTGCGGAAAGGAACTCTGCTGTGCCCAGTTTATGAACCGATTTGAACTTGTCTCGGTCAAAATGGCCAAAGAGCAGAATCTCGCCCTCAACCCGACAAAGATCTCCGGCGTCTGTGGTCGCCTGATGTGTTGCCTGGCTTATGAATATCCGACCTATATGGAGCTGAAGAAGGATCTGCCCAGGGTGGGCAAACATGTTGTCACCCGTTCGGGTAAGGGGAAAATCATCCGTCAAAATGTGCTCAGCCAGACCGTGACCGTAGAGCTGGAGGAGGGAGGCGAGATCACCATCCTTGGATCCGAAATCTAAAGGGACCTTCTACATCACCACTCCCATCTACTATGTGAACGATGTTCCCCATATCGGCCATGCCTACACGACCATCGCCGCCGACATCCTCACCCGCTTCAAGCGACTGGAAGGCTGTCAGGCTTTCTTTCTTACCGGCACGGATGAGCATGGCCAGAAGGTGGAGAAGGCCGCCCAGGAACGGGGGGTCGATCCGAAGGCGCACTGCGACGAAATGGTCAAACGGTTCCAGTTCCTC
Organism: Thermodesulfobacteriota bacterium; assembly: GCA_030024065.1. The sequence continues at coordinate 2,799 of JASEIE010000305.1, read as the reverse complement.
TGGCAGAGGCTCAACATCTCCCATAATGACTTCATCCGAACAACGGAGATCCGTCACAGGAGAGTCGTTCAGAAGATCCTTCAGGATCTTTACGATCGGGGAGAGATCTATCAGGACAACTATGAGGGATGGTACTGTGTGCCCTGCGAACGGTTCTGGACTGAAAAGGATCTTGTGGAGGGGAAGTGTCCAGATTGCCTCCGGGAGGTCGTCGAAATCTCGGAGAGGAACTACTTTTTCCGGATGAGCAAATATCAATCCTGGCTTATCGAACACATCGAAAAGAATGATCGGTTCATCCTTCCCCCATCAAGAAAAAATGAGATTCTGGGATTCCTCCACAACCCTCTCGAAGACCTCTGTATCTCAAGGCCCAAAAAGCGTCTGAAATGGGGAATTGAGCTTCCCTTTGACACCGACTATGTGACCTATGTCTGGTTCGATGCCCTGATCAACTATGTGAGTGGGATTGGCTATGGTTCCGGGGAAAATTTATTCTCCGATTTCTGGCCCGAAGCCATTCACCTCATCGGCAAGGACATCCTCACCACTCACACCGTCTACTGGCCGACCATGCTCAATGGCATCGGCCTCACGCCTCCCAAAATGGTTTTTGCCCATGGATGGTGGACAGTGGAGGGAAAGAAGATGTCCAAATCCCTCCAGAATGTGGTGGAACCGAACAGTCTGATCGACACCTATGGAGCGGATGCAGTAAGGTATTTTCTCATGCGGGAAGTTCCTTTCGGGATGGATGGAGACTTCTCTCATTCTGCGATGGTCCTTCGGATTAACAGCGATTTGGCGAACGATCTGGGCAATCTCTTCAGCCGGGTTCTCAGCATGGTGATCAGGTATTTTGATGGTATCATCCCGACCCCTTCCTCTCTACAGGAGGTGGACCAACGGCTTGAGGAAGTCTCCCTAAAAGTCCTCTTCCAATTACCCCGGCAGATGAATGACCTTTCCTTTAACAGGGCTTTGGCCACCCTCTGGGAGATCATCAGCGCTTCGAACAAGTATGTGGATGAGACCGCTCCGTGGTCCCTGGCCAAAGAGGAGAAGGATAGGCCCCGCCTTTCCACCGTCCTCTATCAGGCCCTCGAATCTCTCCGCATCATCGCTCTACTGCTCGCTCCCTTTATGCCCTCGACCTCTGAAAAGATGTGGTCTCAACTCGGGATGGAGAATAATCTCTGGCAACAGGATTTGGGGAAAGACGGGAAGTGGGGCGGGTTGAAACCGGGAAGGAGGGTGGCTAAACCGACCCCCCTCTTTCCGAGGATCGATACTTCGAAGATCAGCATCGAATAGAAGGTTATCCGATTATCAGGTTACCAGGGGATGGTTATCAGGTTGTCAGAATATCAGGTTAAGAAGTCTTTTTTTCACGTTTTCCTGATATCCTGGTTCCCTGGTATTCTGCATCCTGATTCCCTGATGACTGATAGCCTTTAAATTAAGCTTATGAAAAAACCCCAATCCATCCATTCGATCCTGAAACAGACCCTAAAGGGCCTGCAGTTGGAGGTTCCCCTCAAAACCCACTCCATCTGGTCCGCCTGGAAAGAGATTGTGGGTGAATCCGTCTCCCTTCACGCTCAACCCCGCTCCGTACGAAATCGGATTCTCTTCGTCGAGGTCTCCCATTCCACCTGGGTCCAGCAACTCCAGTTTCTCAAAACCACCCTTTTAGAAAAGATCAACGCCTTCTTAGGCGAGCCCCTCATTGAGGACATTCGATTCAGACTGGGCAAGATTCCCCAGAAGGCCCCCTTTCTTCTAAAAATCGACGATTGGATAGATGAAAAACTGGATAAGAGAACGATGAACCAAATCGAACGCCACCTCGAGAAGATTGACGATGCGGAAGTGAAGAGGGGTCTGCGGGAGGTCCTGATTAAAGGTGCAAAACTGGAGCAGTACCGAAAGAAACTGAAATAAGGGCGGGCTTTGGGGTCATTTTTTAACGGCAAGGGTGATCTGAAGGATGCCGGCCAAAACCGGAAAGGTTTTAATCTTTTTAAATCCCACATTCTTTAATGCTTCGTTCTGGTTAAAAAAGAAGAAGTTCAGGTTCCCCCTTTCAAAAAGTTTAAAAAAAATGCCTGAAAGGATTTCCCCTTTGCCGGAAACCTGTGGATTGAAGTCGGCGATAACCATCCTTCCCCTCTCTTTTAAAGCGAGATAGGATTTTTCAAGAACTCCCCTTCTCCTGGATTCAGGAAGCTCATGGAGGGCAAAGGAGGTGAAGATTCCGTCAAAATAATTTTCGTATTCCCACGGTTGAGTCACATCTTTCTGGAGAAATAGCTTCTCTTCCGAACCCCCATAACGGCGCTTCGCAATCTCAACCATCCCTTTCGAAATATCCATTCCGATCGCCTCTCCATCTTCCCCAACGACCTGAGCAATCCAGGAAACCACTCTCCCGGTGCCTGAAGAGAGGTCCAGAATCCTCTCCCCTTTTTTGGGCCCGAGAACCTTTACTGCCTTTCTCAGAAATTTGGCATACTGCCCAATGGTGAAGAGATCGAGAAGGAGATCGTAGTAAGGAGCAATCTTTTCGAAAATATCGATGCGATGGTGTGGATCTAACGACATTTTGTGAAGTGCGAATGGATATCCAATGGCAAAGACCAAATGCTGTAACTCAAGGCTTTAGCCTTGATTCTAATCAACCCTAAAAGGGTGGAGTTACATTTTGGAATTCGGCATTCATTTGTCGTTTAAATTTTGGTAACAATTTAGCTGTTTGAAAAAACTTTTAAAATCCCTCCCCACCTCCCTTTGCCAAAG
>JASEIE010000304.1 GCA_030024065.1 Thermodesulfobacteriota bacterium | reverse complement strand
AATAATATGAAAAGCATGTAAACCCCGTTAGAAAAGACGTCGTTGCGACTTGAAACCGAGGGGCTTTGACCACCGCCCTCAATAAGGAACTGAGGCTTTATATTTATAGCATCCCAGGCATAAATGCCGGGGCTTTCTAACGGGGTAAACAATCAATTTTTAAAAAGGAGGATTAAGCCATGAGAAAATTATTACTCAAAACAATCGTATTTTTTATCATCGTTGCTTTTTCTTCTCCTCTGGCGTTTGCCCAGGAGAAATTCCCCACCGAACCTATCCGTCTGATCATCTCTCATGCTCCAGGAGGGGGTACCGATATGCCAGCTCGAGTTATTCAACCCTACCTACAGAAGGCCATTGGTGTTCCGGTGGTGATTGAGAATATGGTAGGTGCGGGAGGAAATATAGCAAGAGCCTTTGTTTATAAACAGAAGCCTGACGGTTTCAACCTCCTTGTAACCCAGCAGCCTTCCATGTCCAGCGGCGAAATCGTAACAGGCGCAAAATTTGAAACTCTTAAATTAGTTCATGTGTTTAATATCTCAGGCAGAAACTATGATTGTGTGGCCGTACCGTTTGACTCCCCATTTAAAACCATTGAAGACATGAAAAAGGCCTCTCAATCGCAACCCCTGACTTCAGCAGGGACGGGGATTGGCACGAATGCTTATATTGTTGCCATGCTCTTGCAAAAGGTTGGGGTGAATCTTACCTATGTCCCCTTCAACAGTGGGGTCGAAGCTGCTCTGGCGGTTGCTGGAGGTAAGACCCAGATGGGGTCAGGGGCGCTGGATAGTTACTACCCACTGCATGAAGCGAAAAAGTTGAGGATACTGGCTGGTACAGGCCCCGTGAGGGACGAGTCTCATAAGGAGATACCCAACATGACAGAGTTAGGATATCCTCAGGTGAAATTGGATCAGATGACAGGTGTCTTTGCCCCCCCTGGTCTTCCAAAGGATAGACTGGATATCCTGGTGAAAGCTTTCGAAAAAGCTGCGGCAGATCCTGAATTCAAGGCAGCGGCGGCCAAGGCGAAACTTACTCTTCAGCCCCTGTCAGGCGATGAATTCTTTAAGGCCTCTAAAGCGATGTATGATACCGTCAAGGGCATGGAAGACCTACTGAAAGCAGTACCTGGGAAGTAACAGGAGAAATTTCATGAAGGGCTACAGTCGTCTTTTAGATCTGGATATAATACTGATGGTCATCCTGGGAGCCTTTTGTATTGCCTTCTTGATTGAGACTTATTCGTTCAATCCTACGGCAGCGCTCTTTCCTCGTCTGGTTTCCATCATAAGCCTCATTCTTATCCTGTGGACGATCACGGTTCGCTGCTGGAAATTGTCCCGCAAAACTCAAGATGTATCCCAACCCAGAGAGGAGGTTTCTGCCAGACAGGAAGGGCCCATGGTATGGTACATCAGTCTGGTAGCCATGGTGAGTTACTATTTGCTGATATATATACTTGGATTTACCTTGGTGACCCTTATCTATCTTTTGGTGTTACCTCCTCTTCTGGGTTACAAGAAATATAAGATCGTTTTCATCGTGGGGATATTGTGGACTGTAGGCTTTGTATACGTTTTTAAATATATCCTTCATGCTCGTGTTCCTGAAGGGTTTACGGGGATTTTTTTCCGTTGGGTCACCTCAGGGTTGTAGATAGGGAGGTTTGAATCAATGTGGTACGAAGGATTTGCTATCGCATTGCAAAGTCATAATCTTATGTATCTGCTTCTGGGAACGATCATTGGTCTGGTCGTTGGAGCTATGCCGGGACTGGGACCATTATTCGGTGTAGGCCTTATGCTTCCTTTTACCTTTGGCATGCCTGCAGCCACAGCGATCATCTTCCTTGCCGCGGTTCATGCCTCTACGGTTTATGGAGGCTCTATTGCCTCGATCCTTATCAAGACACCTGGTGGTGTAGGATCGGTTGCTGCCTGCTGGGATGGTTATCCCTTGGCGCAGCAAGGCAAAGCGGGTATGGCTCTCGGGATATCCACCACTTCTTCCTTCATAGGAGGACTGATTGGATGGGTTTCACTCGTAGTTATTTCGCCCCTTTTGATACTGGTTGCACTAAAGATGGGTCCCCCTGAATACTTTCTGGTGGCAATCATGGCACTCTCCCTTCTGGCCATGGCATCAGCGGGAAAGGTTGCTGCCGGTCTGGCCTTGGGTGGAATTGGCCTGCTCCTTGCATTTATTGGTAGCGACCCAATTACCGCCAGTTCTCGACTCACCTTTGGTGCGGATTATCTCGAGGACGGATTGCCATTAGTCCCAGTAGCCGTAGGGCTTTTTGCCTTATCCCAGGCAATCGTCCTCGCGGAGAAAGGAGGTACGATTTCACAGATAAGATCCATAGGGAGTATTCGGCAAGGCATTGGAGAAACCATAAGGCGCCCCTTCACGATTATGAGAGGTGGAATCGTTGGTATCTTGCTTGGGGTGATGCCTGCCCTGGGTGTTTCCTCGGCAAATATTGTAGCCTATCTTGTAGAAAAGAGGGCTTCAAAAAACCCGGAGACTTTTGGCCATGGCAATCCAGCTGGCCTTGTGGCACCTGAGGTGGCAAATAACTCCTGTGTTGTGGGTGACCTCATCCCCACGTTTACACTTGGGATTCCCGGTTCTTCAACCACGGCCTTATTCATCGCTGCCATGACCATGCACGGCATTCAGCCTGGAGTGAACTTTTTCAAGGCGGGTGCCTTGCCTTATGCAATCTTTTCAGGTATCCTGTTTGCTCAAATCGCATTTTTTGTTCTAGGTTTATTTTTTGCTCGATATTTTGCTATGACGGTACTGGCCCCCAATGCCTTTATCGTGCCTATGATTGTATTTTTGTCCTTCATGGGTTCCTTCGCCATGCGCAGTAGAATAGAGGATGTATTGGTTACTATTATCTTCGGATTCCTCGGATACATTCTGTCCAAGAAGAACTATCCTGCTATCTGTCTCCTTCTTGCTTTTGTTCTTGGAGATATTACGGAGGCTAATTTTCATCGATCTATTCTGATAGGACGTGGATCTTATCTTATCTTTCTCAGCACTACTATTTCTATTGTTCTCTTTATCCTCACCATTCTTGCTCTGATAGGGCCCTATCTGGTAAGTTTAGGAAAAAAAGCCTTAGCAAAGGAAAGAAAGTGAATTAACCCCGGTCACCTTTGTACAAATTATTAATTTAACCGACGAGTGGATCTATGGCCTTAGGGTGTCATTCCCGTGAAAACGGGAATCCAGAGCCTAAAAATCAATACCCCTGGACTCCTGCTTCCGCAGGAGTGACAAGCCTTTTTAGTCTATGATATTTAGTGGTTTTTCAAACAACTAAATTGATACGCTTCATCTAAGATAAGACCAGAGAATGGGTTAGATTAAATGCTGTTCAAGGACTGATAAAATATTTGGACCATTCATGGAGGAGAAAAATGCCCCAAAACCTAAGAGATTATATTAAACTTCTTAAAGAGAGAGCTCCGGAAGAGCTTATGGTAGGGGAGAAGCTGGTGGATTCAAAGTTTGAGGCGACCACTGTCCTTCGCAAATTGGAACTTGACAATAAATATCCGATGGCGATCTTCAAGAATGTGAAAAATCTCAGGGGAGAAAAATCTCCTTTCCCTCTGGTGATTAATATGTTTGCGACTCGCAGGAAACTCGCTCTCGCCATTGGTCTTGAACCTCACCAGTGGAAGATGGATCTCCCTTTTGAGCTGACCAGAAGATACGGGAAAGTGATGTCTCCCGAAACAGTCGATAAGAGAGAAGCCCCTGTAAAAGAGGTCGTTAAGAAGGGAGCCGAAGTCCATCTAAACGATTTTCCTATTCCAGTCCACCACGCCAAAGACGGGGGGCCCTATATCCTGGGAGGCTCCGTCGTGACCAGGAATCCTGAGACTGGGGTCTATAATGTCGCCCTCCTCAGAATCCACGTAAAAGAAGACAATCGTGTCGTGGTTCATGCCGAACCGCACCACCACTCAGGGATGATCGTGAGATCGTACATCAACAAGGGAAAACCCTGTCCCTTTGCCGTTGTGATTGGCCATCATCCTTCTTTCTATCTGGGCAGCCAATGGGAGGGGCCTTTTGGCAGAAATGAGTATGAGATCATCGGTGGAGCGATGCAGGAGCCTCTCAGATTAACTCCGTCGGAGACATGGGGAAACGATTTTCTTGTTCCCGCCGACGCAGAAATCATCATGGAAGGTGAGGTGCTGCCTGGTCAGATCGATGATGAAGGTCCGATTGGAGAGCACACCCGGTATTACAAGACGGTTATGACGAATGGAGCAATAGAAAAGAGCACAGATCCAGTAGCCAAATTTCATGCCATCACACATAGAAAAGATGCTTATTACATGACCACCTTCAATGGACATCCGGATCAGGGGCTTATTGGGGCAATCCCAAAGGAAGCGGCCATCTTTGAGATCGCGAGGAGATCGGTTCCTGGGTTGAAGGCGGTCCATCTGACCCCAGGAGGAGTGAACCGATATATTTGCTATCTTTCTATGGATCAAAGAGTTTCGGGGGAGGCGAAAGATGCTATATTAGCAGCCTTTATCGGCGATTGGCACATTAAGTATGCGATTGCTGTGGATAGTGATGTGGATATTTTTAATGATGCGGAGGTCCTCTGGGCCATCTCCACGCGAACGCAGCCCCTTATTGATACTTTCGTGATCCCAGAGGCCATGGGATCCCCTCTCGATCCGACGGTGGGGAAACAAGGGACAAGGACGTTGACATCGAGAATGGGAATTGATGCCACAAAACCTGTGGGTGAACCCTTTTCAGAGGTCTGTGAGGTACCAAAGGAC
>JASEIE010000303.1:1073-4846 GCA_030024065.1 Thermodesulfobacteriota bacterium | reverse complement strand
TTTTAGAATAATTCCGGCGGGGTTTAATGCCCCGCTGGAATTTCTAACGGGGTTTGCTTCAAGTTTTTATGTCTTCCAACTTTTCGCAAGTTTGTCTCAAACTTTCTTTACCAGCCAATCGCCGGCCCAAACCATTTTCCCCCTCCAAGAGAAGCCCTAAAAAAGAGATAGAAATTCAAAAAATAAAAAAACCCCTTTTGGTCTAAAGGTTTCGGTGATATAAAATATCACCTGTTGGGTGAAACCAAAAAGACCAAAAGGAGGTTGATAGACATGATACAGCAAACCATCTTTTCATTCAAGATCGAAACGACGAAGGAGAGTCTAATAGCCCACGGAGGTCTAGCCTTGGTGGCAGAATTCAATCATGGGATTGGACTAAGAGAGCTGACCGATCAATATCTTCCGGGTCCTGGGAGCAATCGGGGTTTTGATCCTTCGGAGATTGTGGATACAGTGGTGTTAATGTTGCAAGGGGGGAGGGAGAAGTCTAGAGGATTTAAGGGAGCTAAAAAATGAGGAAGGCTTAATGAAGCTGATTGGTCGTGATGAGATTCCAGAGCCTGATACCGTAGGGGATTGGCTAAGGAGGGTGGGAGATCCAAAAAGAGGGGGGCCAGGATTAGAGGGATTGGATCGGGTGAGGGGCAAGATCAATGAGAGGATTTTGAGAAGAGATGGGATAAAGCAATACACGTTGGATGCGGATGCGACGGAGATCATAGGGGAGAAGGCGGATGCCTTGTTCACCTATAACGGGAATAAGGGGTATATGCCGGTGGCAGGGTTTTTATATGAGACTCCGGTATGTCTGTATGATGAGTTTCGGGAGGGCAATGTTTCCCCTCAGAGTGGGCAGAAGGAGTTTTACCTAGAGTGCAAGAAGCGGATGTCGGTAGGGAAGCGAATAGGGAACTATCGAGCGGATAGCGCCTCGTATCAAGCTGGTCTTTTCAATCAGTTAGAGCAGGATGGGGTGAAGTATGGAATTGCAGCGGATCAGGACAAAGCGGTGAAGGCATTGATTGGTTTGATAAAGGAAGGGGAATGGAAGGAACCGGTGAGGGGGTGTGGGTATGAGTTGGCGGAGACAGTGCATTGTATGAATGAAACGAAGAAGGCTTTTCGTTTGGTGGTGAAGCGAGAGATCCGGAGACAGAGGGAGCTTTTTGAGGTGAAAGGGGCTCCCTATTTTTATCATGCAGTGGCGACGAATTGGTTGGAGGAGGAGAAGGATACGGCAGCAGTGCTGAAGTGGCATAACCAGAGGGGGCAGGCGGAAAACTTTAATAAGGAGATCAAGATTGGTTTTGGGATGGAGCGGATGCCTTGTGGGCAGACCTATGCCAATGCTGTTTTTTTCAGGATTGGGGTCATTGCTTACAATCTCTTTATTGGATTCAAACGGCTTTGTTGTCCGGAATCATGGACGAGACATACGATTGCTACGTTTCGTTGGAAAATCGTGCAGGTGGCGGGCCGGATCGTGAAGCACGCTGGCAAGACAGTTCTGAAGCTGATGACGGATCTGGAAAAGTTGGAATTGTTTAAAGGGATCAGGCGGAAGTCTTTTGAACTGAGTTTATGTCCGGATGGGTGAAAACAGGGACAAATACAGCGGAAATAGAAAGGACAAGGGGGTAGTTTGCCCAAAAACTAAGGAATGGCTATGTCCCGTTAGGATGTTCTTTATGATACGGGATAAAGAGACGATTTGAAGACCCAGGGATTCTTAGTTTAAAAAAAATCTCTCTAAATCCTCATGGTCACCTATGTCTATTTTTTCTATATCGGGATTTGGGAGAAGCGTTCGGTTATCAATTTCCATTTTTATGATGTATATCTTTCCCGTTGTCTTATCTTTGAACCTGTCTCCTATTTTCAGCACGGCGCCGTCTCCTTTCTTGACCTCCATCGGGAGACTATAACGGTTTGAGACCAAAAATCAGTCTACGAAATCCGGACCTATGCGTATTGCTCTTTTCTCCGGATCATCAGGGTCCAGCTTAATGATTCTTCGGCAATGAGGACATTGGATAAATTCCTTGGCGTCCAGGCCGATCCTGTTTAGCTTGAATTTTTTCTCACAATGCGGACATAAGGCGTCAAAATCGAACATGGGTTTCCCTTTCTTTAAGATCTAAAAAAGAGGGTGCGAATTTCCGATCTCGCTTATTATTTGGGTTTCCCTTTGACCTCGTCTTCCACAAAAGGCAGGAACACGGATTCCATATTGTTTGGATTGACAAACATTGATTGGAATCCATCCTTTGTTCCCAAAAGGATGATGCGGGGATCAACGCTTTTAACTGTAAAGATTTTCCCACTTTCTATGTTTTTGAACATGTCACCTGCTTTTATCATGGTATTTCCTTTCTTAGGAATAGTTAGGGTTCTGAACTCTTAACTTATTTTTTGTTTCCTTCCGCTCCGCCCGACAAGGCACCCATCTTGCCCAAGTCGATGAAGGGGACGGCTCCCCCAGAGACTTGAGGCAGAATCCCATTCCATTTCTCGACACCCTTGTACTGCACGAGGATCGGGCTGATCGACCGTGATAGCGCATCATTGGCTTTGGCCTGCCCCTGAGCCACCACTAAAATGGATTCAGCCTCTCCTTTTGCGGTGGCGACCTTTTGCTGAGCTTCAATCTCGCGTTGGGCCAAAACCTGTTTCTGCGTCTCCACCTGTTGCTGGGCTACTTGCTTGGCCTCAATGGCCCCTTCATATTCAGGAGAGAATCGGATGTTGGCAAAGTAGATGTCATCGACGATGACATGATACCTTGACAGGTTATCTCCCAATTTTTTCATCGCCCTCTGCCGGATCTCCTCCCTCTTGGGAAGAATCTCCCCGATCGGGTAGGTCGGTACAACCTCCTTGACGAAGTCGTTGAAAGCCGGATCGATCACCTTGTCGGCAAAATCGAGCCCCACTTTCTGGTAAAGGTCATTGACAAAAGATGGATCGATATGGAAGTTCATCATCCCTGTCATTTTAACCATCTGGTATTCTTTTGAAGAGGCGTCGATCTCCTTGAAGGGATGGGGTTGGACCTTGACGTCCACCTTGATGACTGTTTCGGCAATGGGTACCTTGAAGTTGAGCCCCTCGCCCATGATTCTTTTTTCCACACTGCCCCACCAGAGGACAACTCCTCTGTGGCCTGCCGGGACGAGGGCAAAAGAACCCCATGAAACGATGAAAAGGATCAAGAGAACAATAAGAATTAAAATGGTTTGGGGCTTTGGTCCTTTAAAATCAAACCCTTCTAACGATCTTTCTGACATCGTTCACCTCCTCTGGGTGTCCTAACATGATAGAACAATTAAGTAAATCTATGTTCCACTCTCGCCAGCCCGGTGCGAGGACGTGCCTCATTCACATTCATCTGTTGACCAAGGAGGTCTTTCCCATTCAGGTTTTCGATCGCCGCTTGGGCCTCAGCCCGGTCGGGCATTTCGACAAAACCAACACCTCGAGGGTGGCCACTATACTTATCTTTTACGATCCTTGCTAAACTTACCTGGCCGAAGGCCTCAAAGGCCTGCCGAATATTTTCCTCTGTTACATTTTAGGATAGATTTCCAAACCGCATCCTCAAAATCTTCTCCTCCCTTTCGTTCAGTGTGGAGAGGACTTTTTGAATCCGCTTTGCCATAAAGGATTTAAACCCCTCCGCTTGAATGGAAGAGTGATGGACGAATACATCCTTCGCGCCTTCTACTTCAATAAACCCAAATCCCTTTTGATCATTGAACCACTTGACTCGC